>JBJTEN010000240.1:0-3659 GCA_046092925.1 Phenylobacterium sp.
CCGCCGCAGCCCGCGGGCGGGGCGGGAGGGGTGGTGGCGCCAAGATTGCCGCCGGTCGCGGTCACAACGCCCAGCACGCCGAAAGGCCGGGCGGCGAGGAGGACGCCGTCACGCTTGGAGTAGTTGACGCTGACCACGGCGTTGCCACGTCCATCGCCGCTGTTGGCGCCGACCGTAAAGGCGGTGGAGGTGATCTTGCCGTCGCCCTCGCCGGTCAGGGAGTAGTTGGCGTCGGCCTCGAAGCCTTCGAAGTTCTTCTTGGTGATGAAGTTCACGGCGCCGGAAATGGCGTCCGAACCGTACACGGCCGAGCCGCCGCCGGTGATGACGTCCACCCGCTCCAGGAGGGCGGTGGGCACGGTCGACAGGTCGACCTGGCCATCGACGTTGTAGGGCGTCATCCGCTTGCCGTTCAGCAGGACCAGGTTCCGCTGGGCGCCCAGACGCCTCAGGTTCACGGTGGACACGCCCTGGGTGCCGTTGTTGGCGGCGTCGCCGTCGCCGGGCACCACGCCCGGCAGAAGGCGGAGGATTTTCTCGGCCTCTGGGGTCTGCTGCTGGCGGATCTGCTCGGCGCCGACGGTCACGATCGGGCTGGCCGACTGGATGCCGGGCGTCTGGATCCGGGAGCCGGTGACGACCACTTCCTCGACCGCGGTGTCGCTGCTCGCAGCGTAGGCCTGGGTCGCGAGCAGGGCCGCGCCGCAGATCATGGAGGTCGCCAGGAGGCGCTCGCGCATGGACTTCATCTTCAAGGTCTATCCTCCAACAGGTCCGCCGCTGAGACGCCGACCGGGAATGGGTTCAACATGCCGTCGAGCCCGGCACGCCGGACTCGCTCTGCCTCGGTCTTTTCACAGGGCTGACGCACCGGTCAACGTAAAGGGGGTTAACGCGCGCTTTCCGTCCGAATTGTGTCGCAAAATCGCCACAGTTGCGGATCGACGTTCGGAGAGGTCGACGGTTGACGCCCCGAGGTCCGACGGCTTGTCTGCACCAGCGGCGCCCTTTGGAGAACGGACATGCGACGAACCCTCGGACTTGGTCTGCTCGTGATCCTCTCGGGTGGGGCCGCATCGGCTCAGTCGGCGCCGCCCGCCGGGGCGCTGGAGGCCCTGATGTCCTGCCGGAGCCTGACGGCGGACGCCGAGCGTCTGGCCTGCTTCGACAGGGCGTCAGGGGCCCTGGCTGCGGCCGAGGCCGGAGGCGCCCTGGTGGTTGTGGACCGGGCCAAGGTGGAATCCGTCCGCCGTCAGGCCTTCGGATTCTCCATTCCCTCCATCGCCGACCTGGCGCCCAGGGTCCGGCCGGAATCTGCTGCGGCCCCGAAACAGGAAGAGACTCTCAGCCAGATCGAGGCGGTGGTGGCGGCGGCGCGCCTGGGGCGGGATGGCAAGTGGATCCTGTCGCTGGACAGCGGCGCGGTCTGGCGGCAGACCGACACCGAAACCGTGCTCCGTGACCCCCGGGCCGGGTCCCGCGTGGTGATCCGGGCTGCGGCCCTCGGCAGCTTTCTCCTGAGCGTGGACGGACAGAGGTCTTTCCGGGCCCGTCGCGAGCAGTAGATCCCTCAGCGGTCCTTGGGGTCCAGGGCGTCGCGCAGCCCGTCGCCGATGAAGTTGAAGGCGGCCAGGGTGGCGGCCATGGCCAGGGCCGGGAAGACCAGCAGCCACCAGGCCATCTCCATGTCCTGCGCCCCGGCCGAGATCAGGGTGCCCAGCGAGGCCATGGGCGGCTGGACGCCGAGGCCCAGGAAGGACAGGAAGCTCTCCGCCAGGATGACGGCGGGAATGGTCAGGGTCACGTACACCGCCACCGGTCCGAGCAGGTTGGGGATGATGTGCCGGGCGACGATTCCCAGGCGGCCAAGGCCCGCCGCGCGGGCGGCCTCGATGAACTCCTTCTGCTTCAGCGACAGCGTCTGGCCCCGGACGATGCGGCTCATGGTCAGCCACTCGACGGCCCCGATGGCGACGAAGATCAGCAGGATGTTCGACCCGAAGGCCACCATCAGCAGGATGACGAAGAAAATGAACGGCAGGGCGTACAGGACGTCGACGACCCGCATCATCGCCTCATCCACCGCGCCGCCGAGATAGCCCGCCGTCGCGCCCCAGGCGACGCCGATGACCAGCGAGACCAGGGTGGCGACGAGGCCGATGGACAAGGACACCCTCAGGCCCATGGCCAGCCGGGTCATGAGGTCGCGCCCCAGGGCGTCGGTGCCGAGCAGGTGGCCGTCAGTCAGGGGCGGGACCCAGACATGGGCCTTGTTCACCTGGTCGTAGGGCCAGGGACTGAGGAGCGGCGCGAGGATGGCGAACAGGGTCAGGAGGACAAGGACCCCGAGGCTGACGGTGGCGGCGCGATTGGCGCGCAGGCGGGCGAGGGCGTCGTCGGTCAGGCTGCGGCCGCGGACACCGGGCCGGGGCGGGGCGGCGAGGTCGGTCATGTGAGACGCACCCGGGGGTCGACGGCCGCCAGCAGCAGGTCGCCAATGAGATTCAGGAGCAGGACCAGGCCGGCGTAGACGACGATCATGCCCATCACCACAGTGTAGTCCCGCTGCATGGCGCTGATGACGAAGAACTTGCCGAGGCCCGGCAGGTTGAAGATCTTTTCGACCACCAGCGAGCCGGTCAGCAGGCCGGCGGCGGCGGGGCCGAGATAACTGACCAGGGGCGTCAGGGCGGGGCGCAGGGCGTGTCGCACGATCACCGCAAACTCCGGAAGCCCTCGGGCCCTGGCTGTGCGGACATGTCCGGACGTAAGGGCTTCGATCATTCCCGCCCGGGTCAGGCGCGACAGGATGGCCGCCTGCGGCAGGGCCAGGACTATGACCGGAAGCACCATGTTGGGCAGGGCTCCGTCGTTCCATCCTCCGTTGGGCAACCATTGGAGGGTGGAGCCGAACAGCAGGATCAGGAGGGGGGCGGTCACGAAGGTCGGTACGCAGACCCCCAGTACGGCCAGCCCCATCGCGCTGATGTCGAGGAGGCCGTTTCGCCGCAGGGCCGCCAGGACGCCCAGCGAGACCCCGACCGCGAGGGCCAGAAGGATGGAGGCGAGGCCAAGCTTGAGGCTGACGGGGGCGTTCTGTTGCAGGATGTCGGCGACGGACTTGTCCGGATACTTCAGGGAAGGACCGAAGTCGCCGCGGACCACGCCGCCGAGATAGCTGAAGTACTGCTCGGTCAGCGGCCGGTCGAGGCCGTAACGGGCCTTGAGATTCTCCTCGACGGCGGGAGGCAGGCGACGCTCGGCGTCGAACGGCCCCCCCGGCGCCGCGCGCATCATGAAAAAGGCCAGGGTGATCACCACCAGCAAGGTGGGGCCGGCCACGAGCAGACGACGACCGATGAAACGCAACATTCCGGAGAGCCGTGAGAGGGTCTTTTTTGCGGGCCTGACGATTGCGAAACTTCCATCCCCCCCCGATGATGTCAACGCTCCCGCCGGTCCCTTGCGTCGGGCAGCCTGGAGGAAGCCGCCATGTCCGAGTTTCGCCGCGTCACCGAACGCCTGTCCGTGTCCCCCCAGTTGTCCCCTGGCGACCTGGCGGAGGCCGCGGCGCAGGGGTTTGTACGCCTGGTCTGCAACCGCCCGGACGCCGAGGGACCCGGGCAGCCTTCCAGCGCCGAGATGAAGGCAGCGGCCGA
>JBJTEN010000241.1:0-3555 GCA_046092925.1 Phenylobacterium sp.
GCCTGGACCTTCTTGGAGTCGCCGACAGCTTCGCCGATCCCCATGTTCAGGACGATCTTGTCCAGACGCGGAATCTGCATCTCGTTCGTGTAGCCAAACTTCTCCTTCATCGCTCCGCGGATCCGCTGGCGATATTCGGTCTTCAGTCTGGGCTCGTAAGCTTGATCAGCCATTGATCACCTCGCCGGTGGTCTTGGCCACACGGACCTTCTTGCCGTCATCGACGCGGAAGCCGACGCGGGTCGGCTTGCCCTGGGAGTCGACGATGGCGACGTTGGAGACATGAAGGGCGGCCTCGCGGGTGCGGATGCCTCCCTGGGGATCAGCCTGGGTCGGCCGGGTGTGGCGCTGGATCATGTTGATCCCCTGCACGACCACCCGGTCTTCCTTGGGCAGGACCTTCATGACCGCGCCCTGGCGACCCTTGTCCTTGCCGGTCAGGACCACGACGCGGTCCCCCTTCTTGATCTTCGCGGCCATCACAGCACCTCGGGAGCGAGTGAGATGATCTTCATGTGGTTCTTCGCGCGAAGTTCGCGGGGAACCGGCCCGAAGATCCGGGTGCCGATCGGCTCGCTCTGCTTGTTCACGATGACCGCAGCGTTGCGGTCAAAGCGGATCAGGGAACCATCCTTGCGCTTGATGGCCTGGGACGTGCGCACGACGATCGCCTGAAGCACATCGCCCTTCTTCACGCGACCACGCGGAATGGCTTCCTTCACCGACACGACGATCTTGTCGCCAACGCCGGCGTAACGGCGGCCTGCGCCGCCCAGGACCTTGATGCACATGACGCGGCGGGCGCCAGAATTATCAGCGACGTCGAGGTTGGTCTGCATCTGGATCATGGATCAGCCCTCCCTCAGGACGCCTGCGAAGCGGCCGCCTTCGGCAGCACTTCCCAGGTCTTGGTCTTTGAGCGCGGAGCGCACTCGATGATGCGGGCGACTTCCCCGGCCTGATAGGCATTGCCCTCGTCATGGGCGTGGTACTTCTTCGACCGGCGAACGGTCTTCTTCAGCACCGGATGCAGGAAGGTCCGCTCGACCTTCACAACCACCGTCTTGTCGCCCTTGTCGGAGACGACGACGCCTTCAAGAATGCGTTTCGGCATGTTCGTACTCCCTAGGCCGTGGCCTGGCGGCTGCGCAGGACGGTCTTGATCCGGGCGATGTCCTTGCGGATTTCGCCGGCGCGATGGGTCTTCTCGACCTGACCGGTCGCGGCCTGAAAGCGCAGGTTGAACTGCTCCTTCTTCAGGTTGAGCAGGCTCTCGGCGAGCTGATCAGGGGTCATGGCCAGGATGTCTTCGGTCTTCATCACGCGTGCTCCGCGACAGCGTCGATGCGGGTGACGATACGTGTCTTCACCGGCAGCTTGGCGGCGCCGAGGCGCAGGGCCTCCCGGGCGATGTCGTCTGGCACGCCGTCGATCTCGAACATGATCCGGCCGGGGTGCACCCGGGCGGCCCAGTATTCCACCGACCCCTTGCCCTTGCCCATGCGGACTTCAGCCGGCTTGTCGGTGACAGGCACATCCGGGAAGATCCGGATCCAGACCCGGCCCTGGCGCTTCATCTGACGGGTGATCGCCCGCCGGGCCGCCTCGATCTGCCGGGCGGTGATCCGCTCGGGCTCGACAGACTTCAGGCCATAGGAGCCGAAGTTCAGCGTGAAGCCGCCCTTGGCCGTCCCGTGGATCTTGCCCTTGAACTGCTTGCGGTACTTGGTCTTCTTCGGGGAAAGCATGGCTGTCTCTTAAGCTCCCGCGGTCTCGCGGCGGTCACGGCGCGGACCCCTGTCCGGACGGTCGCCCGACCGTTCGCGCCCGCCACCATCGCCGGCCGGACCGGACTCCGAGGCCAGGCGCTTGTCCATCGCCATGGGATCGTGCTCGAGGACCTCGCCCTTGAAGACCCACACCTTCACGCCAATGATGCCGTAGGTGGTCTTGGCCTCCGCAAACCCGAAGTCCATGTCGGCCCGCAGGGTGTGAAGCGGCACCCGGCCTTCCTTGTACCATTCCATCCGGGCGATTTCCGCGCCGCCCAGGCGACCGGAGACATTGATCCGGATGCCCTTGGCGCCGAGGCGCATGGCGGACTGCATGGCCCGCTTCATGGCCCGACGGAAGGCGATCCGCCGCTCGAGCTGGGAGGTGATGTTCTCGGCGATCAGCTGAGCGTCGGCTTCCGGCTTGCGGATCTCGACGATGTTCAGATGGACTTCCCCGCCGGTGATGGCGACGACGTCCTTGCGCAGCTTCTCGATGTCCGCGCCCTTCTTGCCGATGATCACGCCGGGGCGTGCGGCGTAGATGGTGATGCGGCACTTCTTGTGGGGGCGCTCGATGATGATCCGGCTGACACCGGCCTGGTACAGGCGCTTCTTGAGTTCTGCGCGGACCTTGAGGTCCTCATGCAGAAGACGTCCATAGTCTGCGCCTGCGGCGAACCAGCGGCTGTCCCAGGTGCGGTTGACGCCGAGGCGGAGCCCGACCGGATTGACTTTCTGACCCATCAGGCGGCCTCACCAAGTTCGCGGACCACAATGGTGATCTCGCTGAAGGGCTTCTGGATGCGGGACGCACGACCGCGGGCGCGAGCCGCGAAACGCTTCATCACCAGGTTCTTGCCCACATAGGCCTCGGCCACGACCAGGGAGTCGATGTCGAGGTTGTGGTTGTTTTCGGCGTTCGAGATAGCGGAGTAGAGCGCCTTGCGCACATCGCGGGCGATCCGCTTGTGGCTGAACTCCAGCTCATTGAGCGCCCGCTGCACCTTCAGGCCGCGGATCGACTGCGCGACCAGGTTCAGCTTTCTCGGGCTGACCCGGAGGGTCGTGGCCTTGGCCATGGCCTCGGCGGGCTTCAGGCGGCGGGGATTGGACGGCTTGGACATGCCTACTTCCTCTTGGCCTTCTTGTCCGCCGCGTGGCCCGGGAAATACCGGGTCGGGGCGAATTCACCGAGCTTCATGCCGACCATGTCCTCGGAGACCAGCACCGGCACGTGCTTCTGGCCATTGTGCACGCCGAAGGTCAGGCCGACGAACTGCGGCATGATGGTCGAGCGGCGCGACCAGGTCTTGATGACATCCTTGCGGCCGGAGGCTTGGGCGGCCTCCGCCTTCTTGAGCAGGTAACCGTCGACGAACGGTCCTTTCCAGACGGAACGGGTCATGGATCAGCGAGCCTTCCGGGCGTGACGCGAGCGGATGATGAACTTGTCCGTCGCCTTGTTGGTGCGGGTGCGCGACCCCTTGGTCGGCTTGCCCCAGGGCGTGACCGGGTGACGGCCGCCCGAGGTGCGGCCTTCACCGCCGCCGTGCGGGTGGTCGACCGGGTTCATGGCGACGCCGCGGACATGGGGGCGACGCCCCTTGTGCCGCGAGCGGCCCGCCTTGCCCAGGACCTCATTCATGTGGTCCGGGTTCGAGACGGCGCCGACCGTGGCCATGCAGGCGTCCGGAACCATGCGCAGCTCGCCTGAGTTCAGGCGGATCTGAGCGTATCCGGCGTCACGGCCGACCAGCTGGGCGTAGGCGCCGGCCGAGCG
>JBJTEN010000242.1:0-14937 GCA_046092925.1 Phenylobacterium sp.
ACCCTGGGAGTCCAGCAAGGCGCGGTGGAGGCGCTGGATGGGGAAGGGCGGGTGCGGGCCTATGTCGGGGGCGTCGATTATGAGGACAGCCAGTTTGACCGCGCAACCATGGCGCGCCGTCAGGCGGGATCCGCCTTCAAACCCTTCGTATACCTGACCGCCCTGGAACGGGGCCGAACGCCGGATACGCCGGTCGTCGATGAGGCGATCCGGATCGGAAACTGGGAGCCGCGCAACTATACGGGTGAATTCCTCGGCCCCATCAGCCTGCAGACAGCCCTCGCCCAGTCCGTCAACACCGTCGCGGCCCGTCTCGCCAATGAGGTCGGGACGGGGAATGTGGCGGCGACGGCCCGGCGACTGGGCATCCGCTCGCCCATCCAGCTCGACCCCTCCATGGCGCTTGGCGCGGTCGAGGTCAGCCCGCTGGAGATGGCGCAGGCTTACCTGCCCTTCGCCAACGGAGGATACGCCGCCTCCGCCTGGACGATCGAGAGGGTCCGCACTGCGGAAGGCAGGGTGCTCTACGATCGCTCAGTCGCCCAGCCGCCCCGGACCCAGGTGATCGGGGCGCCGGCCCTGCCACAGATGAACCAGATGATGCGCCAGGTGCTGACGTCCGGCACCGGGCCCCGCGCCCGTGTTCCCGGCTATGATCTGGCTGGAAAGACAGGCACCACAAGCGACTATCGAGACGCCTGGTTCGTCGGATACACTGGCGGCTTCGTGGCTGCGGTGTGGGTGGGCCGGGATGACAACACCCCCATGCGGCGCGTGACAGGCGGGGGCGCGCCGGCCGCTGTCTGGCAGGCCTTCATGGCGCGGACCCTGCCCCGCCTGAAGGCTGAACCGATACCGGGCGGGGTCGCCGCCCCGGCGGCGGGCGAGGATCCGATCGGCGATCTCCTGGAGGGGCAACCGGGGGCGGCGCCTTCGGCTGATCCCAGGCCGCCGACAGGGACGTCGGGGGCGCCGGGGGCGCCGGGGTCTGATCAGACCGCGTCTGCGCCGAGGGCCTGAAGCCTCGGCCCTTCCCTGCGGAGCCATTCCCGGTGTGGGGCGGGATCTCCCACCAGACCGCGGACGAGAGCCCAGAAGGCGGGACCATGATTGGGCTGGAGGATATGGGCGCACTCGTGGGCGGCGACATAGTCCGCGACCGAAGCGGGCGCGAGCGCAAGACGCCAGACGTAACGCACCGCCGGGGGAGAACCCGATCGGGCGGGAGTGCAGGACCCCCAGCGGGTTCGGGCGTCCATCACGGAAACCGTCGGGAAGGGAGCCCCCAGGGTCCGGCAATGACGCTGCGATACCTCCCGGAACCCCTCGAGGGCCTGTCGCTTGAGGACCCGGACCACAGAGCGGGCGAAGGCCTGATCGTCCCCTGTCGCCTGGATCACCAGGGTGCCGTCGGGACCGTCGATCACCCGGGTGCGGCCGGACCCCGGCTCCAGCCGGCACGACCGGTCGAATACCGTCAGCTCAAGCCCGGGCGCCAGGGCCGGGACCTCCGGCGTGGACCCCAGCTGGGCGCGTATCCAGTCGGCGCGACTGCGGGCGAAGCGTAGGGCCTCGGAAAGACCCCGGGCGTCAGGGGCTGTGGCGACAACTTCCCGCCGACGCCTGTCGTGCCGAAGGGCGATTCGGCGGGATCGCGGGCTGATCCTCAGCCTGACCGGAAGACCCTCGACATCGATGAGGTCCCCGTCCGCCGGGGCGCGCCTGAACCCGAACACGCCGGCGCGGATCAGGCTCGGGGCGCGGAAAGCCGCGCCTCATGCCGTGCGATGAAGGCCGCCACACGGGGGTAGATCTCATCGCGGAACCGGCGACCGTTGAAGACCCCGTAGTGGCCCACATGGGGCTGGATGTAGTCCTCTCGGAAGTCATCCGGCAGGCCCGTGCAGAGGGCGTGCGCGGCCTGGGTCTGGCCGATGCCGGAGATGTCGTCGAGTTCGCCTTCAACGGTCAGGAGGCCGATGTCGGTGATGGCCGAGGGCCGGACCGGGCGGCCTTGGTGGATCAGCTCGCCTTTGGGGAGCAGATACTTCTGGAAGACAATGTCGACGGTCTGGAGATAGAACTCCTCGGTCAGATCGAGGACCGAGAGATACTCGTCATAGAACTCCAGGTGCTTCTCGGCGGAGTCTCCATCACCGTTCATCAGGTCCTGGAGGTAGCGGAGGTGGGCGTCCTGGTGACGCTCCATGTTCATGGACATGAACGAGTAGAGCTGGACAAAGCCCGGATAGACACGACGACCGGCCCCGGCGTACGGCAGGGGCACCGTGCTGATCATGTTCGACTTGAACCAGGCGAAGGGACGTTCCTCCGCAAGCTTGTTGGTCACGGTGGGCGAGAACCGGGCGTCCAGCGGCGAGCCCATGAAGGTCATCGAGGCGGGCCGGGCGTCGTCGCCATCCTCCGCCATCAGGGACGCGGCGGAAAGAACCGCAGGCCCCGGCTGACAGACCGCCACCACGTGACACCGAGGTCCAAGCACCCTGAGCATGCTGCGGACATGGTCGATATAGTCGTAAAAGTCGAACCGTCCCTCGAGAACCGGGACGTCCCGGGCGTTCGCCCAGTCCGTGATGAATACCTCATGATCCCGAAGAAAGGTGCGGACCGTATCCCGCAGAAGGGTGGCGTAGTGTCCGGAAAGGGGCGCCACGATGAGCACTGCAGGAGACGTGGACGCGCGCCCCGCACGCCTTAGGTCGAGGGGGTCCCGGACGAAGTGCGTCAGTCTGACCCAGGGACTGGACCAGGCCTCGACACGTCTGACGCGAACGTCGACTCCGTCGATCCGGACGCTGTCTATCCCCCACTCGGGTCGGCCATAGCGGCGTGTGAGGTTGGCGAAGAGGTCGGCGGAGGCGAAGAGACGCCGCCCCAACGCGCTCTCGCGGACCGGGTTCAGCGGGGAGTCCCAGTATCCCCGGGTCATCCGCGCGGCCGCCCTCATGGGAGAGGCCATGTAGTATCCGGCTTCGTAAAGAGTGTAGAGCATGACGCCACGAGCTTGTTGCAATGCAGCATATCACGCCGATGCGCGCCGGATGTCCAGCCTCGAGGCTGTCAGTGCGCCCGGATGGCGTCCCGTATCTGACCCGCAAGGTCCTCTGGCGACATGCCGTAGGGCAGGACCCGGGCGAAGCGGCCGGAGGGATCCATCAGGTAGCTGATCGAGGAGTGATTGATCAGGTAGGCGTCGCCCTCGCCCTCCTTCTCGTAAAAGACCTTGTAGGCCTTTGCTGCGGCGGCGACCTGGTCGGCGTCCCCTGTCAGGCCCACGACGCCCTTCGGGAAGACCGGATTGGAAAGATAGGTCGCCATCGCCTTCGGGGTGTCGCGCTCCGGGTCCACCGAGATGAAGACGATTTGTACCCGGTCGCCTGCAGGACCGAGGAGATCCAGGGTCCGCCCGAGCGTGTCCAGGGTGGTCGGGCAGACATCCGGACAGAAGGTGAAGCCGAAGAAAACAATGGTCCACCGCCCCTTCAGATTCGCCTCGGTAAAGGGTTGGCCTGTGGTGTCGACCAGTGTGAACGGCCCGCCCGGGCCCGCCTGTGGGCCGGCGGCGACGTCCGCCGCGGGCCGACGCGCCCCGATCTGGACCGCCAGATAGGTGAGGCCAGCGACGACGACCAAGGCCGCCAGGAGACGCAGGACGAGCTTGAAACGCATCTGGGCCGCTCCGGGTTTCGATGACAGGGATTTAGTGTGAAAGGTGCGCGTCTGCCAGCGGCGACCGCCCGAACTGCAGCGCGCTTGTCAGGGCCCGGTCGAAGCGCCAAGCTTGGCCCTGGTCCCGGCGGGCGAACCAGTCTGATGAACGATTCTGTCACCCCCGAGTCCGCAACCGAGCCGGAAGATCGATCCCTCCTTCTTGCCGACGACGACGAGAACCATACGGCCCGCACCACGCGGGCTCTGGAGGCCAGGGGTTTCAGGGTCTCCGCGGTCCGCAGCCTCGCCGAGGCCCGCGCCCGCGTGACGGATTCCGCGCCGGCCTTCGCCGTTGTCGAGGCGAGACTCGGCGACGGGGCCGGCCTGTCACTGGTTGAAGTCCTCCGGTCCGGAAGGCCCGGCTGCCGGGTGGTGATCCTGACGGCCTTCGGGTCCATCGCCAATGCGGTCGCCGCCGTGAAGCTGGGCGCAGTCGACTACCTCACCAAGCCCGCAGATCCGGATGACCTGACGGCCTCCCTGCTGGGGATCACCCAGGTCGCCGTCGGCGGCTTCCGCCCCATGACGGCGGACCGGGCGAGATGGGAGCACATCCACCGTGTGCTCGAGCACTGTGACTACAACATCTCGGAGACCGCGCGGAGGCTGGGGCTGCACCGGCGCACCCTCCAAAGAATCCTGGCGAAGCACGCGCCCCGCTGAGTAGGGCTTCAGACTTCCAGCTCGGCGGTGATGAGACCGCCTGCGCGCAGAGCCGCAAGACGGGCGAAGGCGATGGTCAGAGCCTTGCGGCGACTTCCCGCGAGGGGAGAGAGGGGCGCGTCTCTGAGCAGGACCCCCCCAAAACTATCGCAGACGAAGAGACCCGGCTCTTCAGGCAGCACATGCTGGGGGAACTCGGGGGAGACGGCGAAGGCGAAGCGGTCGCAGAAATCCAGGTAGTCGCGCCACTTCCGATCCACCCGGAAGTCCTCCACCGAAGACTTCACCTCGGCGATGAACAACTCGCCCCTGGGCGAGATCGCCATGAGATCGGCCCGGCGGGCATTGGGCAGGGTCACCTCGCACAGCGCCGCATACCCCAGCCCGCGGAACACCCTCAGGGCGCCCCGGGTCACCGAGGCGGTGACCTCCGGACGGGAGGTCGACGGATCACTGCCGGGCAGGAAGGGGGAATTCAAGGGCGGCGACATCATAGCCAAGCTGGCGGATACGGCTGATCGCCTGGGAGCGGGCGGCCGCGCTCAGTATCGGCTGCTGGGCCATCAGCCAAAGATACCGCCCGTTCGGCGTGCCGAGCAGAAGCCAGCCCTGATCATTACGGCTCTCAAGCACCCGGTACTCGACATTCAGGACGCCGCCGAAACAACTGATCCGGATCCGCCCGTCAGCGACAGGGCCCACAATCCTTGCGTGGGCCTTCCACTGGGTCGGCGGCGCGAGCAGCGATCCCCGGTGACAGGTCTGGATCACGGCATAGCCATTCTCGGTCCTGGACCAGTCGGAAGCTCCACCCTGGCAGTCCTTCTGGATGATGTTGGGCAGACGGGCGACCTCGTACCAGCGCCCGGCGATGCGCCCGATCTCGATCTTCTGGGTCGCGGGCTTGAACTCGGCGGCCATGGCTACGACCGGACCGGCGAGCACGGCCGCCATCAGGGCGGCGCAAAGGCGTCCGGAGCGGAAGGGCGAGACCATTTCGGCGGTCTAGCGGGTTTTCGGAGGAACGAGAAGCACCCTGCCGTCACCTGGACTCTATGCTGTCGATCTGCTCGTCCGTGAGCCCCAGATGATGTCCGATCTCGTGGATGAGGACGTGGGCGACAAGTTCGGAGAGCGTCACATCCCCCCGTTCCGCCCACTCGTCCAGGAGGGGCCGCCGGAAGAGGAACACCCGGGCGGGCTCGTACGCGTCAAGTACGGACCACCGCGACAGGTCGACGCCCTGATAGAGCCCCGACAGCTCGAACGGGTCCTGCATGCCGAGTTCGGCGAGCATCTCGTCATCGGGAAAGTCATCGACCCGGAACACGATGTCTCCGGCCAGGGTTCGATAGGGCTCCGGCAGGGCGGCGAACGCCGCTTCGGCCAGTTGGGCGATGTCATCGAGGGAAGGCGCTGCGGCGCCGCCCGGCCAGGAGTCACTCATCGGGGAGAAGACGGTCAGGGTTTTCGGGCGCCCGCACCTCAAAGAGGCCGATGTCCAGCGGCTGCTGGGGACGCACCGGCCGGAGAGGTTGACGGGCGAAGGCGTTGAGGTGATCGGCGGAGAGATCCGCCGGCGGGCTGCGACGCACCCGGCGCGCCTGGGACGCAAGGACCTCGGAGGTCTGGGAGGCCGGTTTCCAGAAGTCCACCTGAATCCGCCAGACGGTCCTCGGCGGTGGCGGCGGCTCCGGCCAGCGGCGGACGCCCTGTTCGAGAGGTCGAACCGGAGGCGGTGGCCTGGCGCCGTCAAAGACCTCCACGATCCGGACTGCGGCGGAGTCGGGCGGTCGATCGACACCGGACTGGAGGCTGGCCAGGAGTTCGGCTGCGGCGGCCCAGGTCTGGCACGCCGGTCCCACCCTTTCGGAAGTGAAGATGACGGCCTCGCCCGCCACGCCCTCCGCCTCACGGGCTCGGAGGGCATGGCCAAGAGGGGCGCGGAGGGCGGACTCCCCGTCGGGGGCCACCGGATAGAACATGGCGGTCATCGACCCATCATCGCCGAAAAACGGGCTTCAGCCTATCTTGTCCGAATGATTCGCCCGATGGGGGCGAAAACCGGCGATCCTGCCCATGACCGGCGAAGGCCTGATCCTCTCCGCGAGCGCCATCGCCGCCCTCCTGGCGCTGGCCGCCGGCGCGTGGGCGCTGGTCCTGCGTGGCGGCGCCGGGCAGAGGATTCTCGAACTCGAGGCGGAGAACAGAGGCCTTCGCCGCGACGCTGAGGCCGCCCAGGCCTCTGCGGAGGCCTTCGAGTCCGCGCTTCTCGCCGTCGAGGACGCGCGGCCCGCCCTGGTGTCGGGAAGTGAAAGTCTGACAGCCTGCGCCCGCGCCCTTGGGGTCCAGGCCGAGCCGGAGACCGTCGTCGCGGCGCTGATGCGGGCGGATCCGGATCATGCCCTGCGCCTGAGGGCCTTGTTCGAGCGGGGCGAGAGCTGCGGTTTCGAGGTCCGGGGCGCAGCGGGAGTCGTGACCGTAGAAGGCCGCGCAGGCGGCGCTCTGGCCTGGCTGCGTCTTTCAGCCGCCGCCGGATCCCGCGGACTGCCGCCTTCGCCCCGATTCGCGGCGTTTCTGAATGCTCGAAGCGGTCCTGCCTGGATCGCCAGCGCCGACGGCCTACCGATCTGGGGGAACGCCGCCTGGCTATCGGCCCTGGGAGCCGGCGATATCCTTGACGCGGTGCAGAGGCGACTCAGCCTGGACCCGGCCGCCGATATCCTCGCGGTGGAGGCTGCAACCCAGGCCCAGCCTCGGGAAACCGTCCGATGGGTCAGCCTTGGCGGGCGCAGGCGCGCCCTCAGATTGAGCGCACGGCCGCTGGAGGGAGGCGGGGTCGGGGTCTGGACCGAGGACGTGACCGAGACTGAAGAACTCCGGGAGGCGCTGCGCCGGAATGTGGAGGCCCATGACGAGACCCTGAACCACATTGCCGACGCTGTCGCGATCTTCACCTCCGCCCGTCGCCTGGACTTTCACAACACCGCCTTTGCAGAGATGTTCGGTCTCGAGCCGGCCTGGCTCGCCGATCGCCCCACTCATGGGGAGGTCCTCGACCGGCTTCGGCAGCGCCGGCGCCTGCCGGAAACCGCCGACTACGCGCGGTGGAAGGCCGCGGAACTGGAGCGGTATGTCCAGCTCGATTCCGCGCCGGACGAGCTCTGGAGCCTGCCTGACGGCCGGACCCTGAGGGTCGTCCGGCAGTCTCATCCCCTGGGCGGCATCGTCCTCCTCTTTTCCGACATCACCGGCGAGCTCCGCCTGAAAGCCCAGTACAACAGTCTCATCCAGGTCCAGCAGGCCACACTCGACAAGCTGAATGACGCGGTCGCCGTCTTCGGCGCAGATGGACGCCTGCGACTGCACAACGAGGCCTTTGAGCGCTTCTGGAACATCCCCCGCCAGGCCCTGACAGAGATGCAGGATTTCGAGGGCGTCGTTGAACTCTGCCTGCCCCGACTGCACGATCAGGGGTTCTGGAGAGAATTCAAGGGAAGGGTCGCGGACACCGACCCCGCCGCGCGCGCGCCCGCCTCGGGCGAGATCCGGACCTCCGACAGTCGGATCGTCGCCCATCAATCCCGCCCCCTTCCCGATGGGGCGACGCTCATCGCCTTCACCGACGTCACGGACGCCCGCCGCCTTGAGCGCGCCCTCGCCGACCGCAGCGCCGCCCTCGCGGAGGCTGAAAGGCTGAAGCGGGACTTCGTCGGGAACGTCTCCTATGAGCTTCGGACTCCGCTCACGACGATCATCGGGTACTCTGAACTGATGGAAGGCCTGGGGGATCAGCTGCCCGCCCGGGCGCTGGGACACGCCGGGGCCATACGCCAGGCGGCGGAGCAGCTGGGTCGGTCCATCGACGACGTCCTCGACATGGCGCAGATCGACGCCGGCGAAATGGCCCTGGACCTGGAAGACGTGAATGTCGTCCGGCTGCTGGAGGCGGCTGTCGTCCGTTGGAACGAGGATGCTGAGGCTGGACAGGTCCGTCTCCTCGCGGCCTGCCCGGAGGACCTGGGCCTCATCCGTGGGGACTTCAGAAGGCTCTCACAGGTTCTGGACCACCTTGTTCTGAACGCCCTCAGCCACACCCCGAAGGGCGGTCGCATCACCCTGAGCGCACGGCGGACCCTCGGCGAGGTCCAGATTCAGGTGATCGATACAGGACGGGGGATTCCCTTCCACGTCCAGGCGAACATCTTCGACAGGTTCGTCGGACGCGAGCGCGGCGGACCGGGCCTGGGCCTCGCCCTGGTCAAGGCCCTGGTCGAACTCCACGGCGGCTGGGTCGCCCTGGAGAGCGAGCCCGGCGCGGGGGCGACCTTCACCTGCCACCTCCCGGAAAGTGCGGAAGGCGCGGCGGGGCATCCGGAACTGGAATTCTGAGGCCGGCGGACAGGCCGGCCCAAGGGGTCAGTGCTGGCTTTCGGGCAGCCGGACGACCAGCCCGTCGAGGGCGTCGCTGACCTTGATCTGGCAGGACAGCCGGCTGTTGGGCTCAACCCCTTCGGCGAAGTCCAGCATGGACTCCTCCATGGCGGACTTGTCGCCGGTCTTCGCCAGCCAGGCCTCGTCCACATAGACGTGACAGGTCGCGCACGCACAGGCGCCGCCGCAGTCGGCGTCAATGCCAGGCACGTTGTTCTTCACGGCGACTTCCATGACCGACAGGCCGGTCTTGCCGTCATGGACGTGCTCGGTGCCGTCGTGCTGGATGAAGGTGATCTTGGCCATTTGGTCTTTCCTTGCCTCGCCGGCTTACGCCGCAGCGACCTCTTTCATGGAAATCGACGGGTCCGCAAGTCTCTGCTTATCCACCGGCCTGCGGGAGCCGATGAGCTGGCGGCCCATCATGAATTCGGGCGGCGAATTGATCGCCTCAACCGCCTGCACCTGGTCGCCCTTCAGATAGAAGATCGCGAATCGTCCGGAGGCCGGGTCGCCGCGCACCAGGGCCTGGTCGGAGTCGAAGTTGTAGCCGGCGATCTGCAGCTTGATGTCGTACTGGTCCGACCACTGCCAGGGGGTTTCGCCGGCCGGAGCCGGCCGGCCGGTGATGGCGCAGGCCGCCTGCTTGGCCTGCTCCAGGGCGTTGGGGACGCTTTCCATCCGGAAGTCTCGTCCGTAGATCGGCATGGGCCGCAGCGTGACGTCGCCAATGGCGAAGATGGTCGGGTCCGAGGTGCGCGCCTCCAGATCGACGATCACCCCGCGGTTGACCGTCAGCCCGGCCTCCTGGGCCAGTTCCTGGTTGGGGACGGCGCCGACGCCCACCAAGGCCAGGTCGCAGTCGATCACCCGCCCGTCCGCCAGTTCGACGCCGGTCACCTTGCCGCCCTCGCCCCGGAAGCCGGTGACCGAGGCGCCGGTCAGGAAGCGCACGCCATGTCCTTCGTGAAGGGTGCGGAAAAAGGTGGAGAGCACCTCGCCGGCCACCCGGGCCAGGATGCGCGGCTCACGCTCCAGGACGATGGCCTCTGCGCCCAGGGCCCGGGCCGAGGCGGCCGCCTCAAGGCCGATGTAACCACCGCCGACCACAGCCAGGGTCCGGCCGGGACGCAGGGCGGCCTTCAGGGCCTCGGCGTCCGCCGCCGTGCGCAGCTCGAGGACTCCGTCGAGATCGACGCCGGGAATAGGCAGACGGACAGGTCTGGCTCCGGTAGCGAGGACCAGGATGTCGTACGGCAGTTCGGTTCCGTCGGACAGGATCAGCCTCTTGCGCCCGCGGTCGATCCGCTCGGCCCGGACAGAGGGACGGAAGTCAATCTGGTTGGCGGCGTAGAATTCCAGCGGCTTGAGGGCCAGGGACTCGGCGTCCGCCTCCCCCTTGAGCCAGGCCTTGGAAAGAGGCGGCCTCTGGTAGGGCGGAATGGGCTCCTCGCCAACCAGCGTGACAGGCCCTGCATGTCCGTACTGGCGCAGGAGTGCGGCCAGGGTCCCGCCGGCATGTCCGGCCCCGACGATCACGACATGGGCGTCTGGCGAGGTCATGGGCTCCAGATGCAGAAAAGTGACGCAGCCGTCAACTTACGGGATTCGCCGGAGGCCCTGCGCCCGGAGGGCGTCAGACCAGCCGCTCCGCCATCATCTTCTTGACCTCGGCGATCGCCTTGGCGGGGTTCAATCCCTTCGGGCAGACCTGGGCGCAGTTCATGATGGTGTGGCAGCGGTAGAGCTTGAACGGGTCTTCAAGGGCGTCGAGCCGCTCCCCTGTGGCCTCGTCGCGGCTGTCGACCAGCCAGCGGTAGGCGTGCAGGAGGGTGGCGGGGCCCAGATAACGGTCGCCGTTCCACCAGTAGCTGGGGCAGGAGGTGGTGCAGCACGCGCAAAGGATGCACTCGTAGAGACCATCCAGCTTCTCCCGGTCCTGCGGGCTCTGGACCCACTCGGTCTGGGGCTCCGGCGTGGTGGTGTGCAGCCAGGGCTCTATGGAGGCGTACTGGGCGTAGAAGTGGGTGAGGTCGGGCACCAGGTCCTTGACCACCGGCATGTGCGGCAGCGGGCTGACCTGGCAGGCCGAACCGGGGACCTCGTCATGCCCATGGGTGCAGGCCAGGGTGTTCCGCCCGCCGATGTTCATGGCGCAGGAACCGCAGACTCCCTCGCGGCAGGACCGCCGGAAGGTCAGGGTGGGGTCCATGGTGTTCTTGATGTGAATCAGGACATCCAGGACCATCGGGCCGCAGGCCGCCACATCGACCTCATAGGTGTCCCAGCGGGGGTTGCCCGTCCCCTCGGGATCATACCGGTAGATCCGGAAGGTCTTGACCCTCTTGGCGCCAGCGGGCGCCGGATGGTGGCGACCCTTCTGGACACGGGAGTTCTTCGGCAGGGCGAGTTCAACCATGGGAGCTCTTTCCTCGAATTCCGTCTGCGTCCGCGACCCTAGTAGACCCGCGTCTTGGGCGGGATCGGCGCAATGTCATTGGTCATCGTATAGTCGTGCACCGGCCGGTAATCGATCGCCACCTTGCCAGTGGCGTCGTCGAGCCAGGTCAGGGTGTGCTTCATCCAGTTGGCGTCGTCACGGTCCGGGTGATCCTCGTGGGCGTGGGCCCCGCGGCTCTCGGTGCGGTTGGCGGCGCCGGCCACTGTGACCACCGCCTGAACCACCAGGTTCTCGAACTCCAGGGTCTCGACCAGGTCCGTGTTCCAGATCAGGCCGCGGTCCGACACCTTGATGTCCTTGCGCTTGTCATGGACCGCCTGGAGGCGCTTCACGCCCGAGGCAAGGCTTTCGCCCGTCCGGAAGACGGCGGCGTCCTCCTGCATGGCCTGCTGCATCTCCAGCCGCAGGGCGGCGGTGGGGGTGGAGCCGTCGGCATGACGCAGGCGGTCGAAGCGGGCGAGGTGAGAGTCCGTCATCGACGGCTTCAGTTCGGGCTGTGAGGCACCGGGCTTCAGGAGGTCGGCGGCGCGCAGGGCGGCGGAGCGGCCGAACACCACCAGGTCGATCAGGCTGTTGGAGCCGAGACGGTTGGCGCCATGGACCGAAACGCAGGCCGCCTCGCCGACGGACATCAGGCCGGGCACGACCCGGTCGGGATCGTCGCCAACCCGGGTGACGACCTCCGAATAGAAGTTCGTGGGAATGCCGCCCATGTTGTAGTGGACCGTCGGCAGGACCGGGATCGGCTCCATGGTCACGTCGACGCCGGCGAAGACCCGGGCGCTTTCCGAAATGCCGGGCAGGCGCTCGGCCAGGACCTTGGGATCCAGATGGTCGAGGTGCAGGAAGATGTGGTCCTTGTTCGGGCCTACGCCCCGACCTTCGCGGATCTCGATGGTCATGGCCCGGCTGACCATGTCCCGGGGGGCCAGGTCCTTAACCGTGGGGGCATAGCGCTCCATGAAGCGCTCGCCCTCGGAGTTGGTCAGGTAGCCGCCCTCGCCCCGGGCGCCCTCGGTGATCAGGCAGCCGGCGCCATAGATGCCGGTGGGGTGGAACTGGACGAACTCCATGTCCTGCAGGGGCAGGCCGGCGCGCAGGGTCATGCCGCCGCCGTCGCCGGTGCAGGTATGGGCGCTGGTGGCAGAGAAGTAGGCCCGGCCATAGCCGCCCGTGGCCAGGATGACCATCTGTCCCTGGAACCGGTGAAGCGTGCCGTCGTCCAGCTTCCAGGCGGTGACGCCCCGGCAGACTCCCTCGTCCATGATCAGGTCGAGGGCGAAGTACTCGATGAAGAACTGGGTGTCGTGGGCCAGGGACTGGCCGTACATGGTGTGCAGCATGGCGTGACCGGTGCGGTCCGCCGCGGCGCAGGTGCGCTGGATCGGAGCCTCGCCGAAGTTCCGGGTCATGCCGCCGAAGGCGCGTTGATAGATCTTGCCGTCCGGGGTGCGCGAGAAGGGCACGCCCCAGTGCTCCAACTCGTAGACCGCCGCCGGGGCGTTTCGGCAGAGGTATTCGATGGCGTCCTGGTCGCCCAGCCAGTCCGACCCCTTGACGGTGTCGTACATGTGCCAGCGCCAGTCATCCTCGCCCATGTTTCCGAGGCTGGCCGAGATGCCGCCCTGGGCCGCCACGGTGTGGGACCTGGTCGGAAAGACCTTGGTGATGCAGGCCGTCTTCAGGCCGGCCTGGGCGCATCCCAGGGCCGCCCGCAGGCCGGAGCCCCCGGCGCCAACGACGACGACGTCGAACTTGTGATCGGTGAATTCGTAGGTGGCCATGACGTCAGAGAGCGCCTCCGAGCGCGACCTTGAGGACGGAGAACACCGCCAGGGCGGTGGCGAGAACGGCGACGAAGAGGTTCAGGATGAGCAGGGCGGAGCGGCCCAGGATCCTGTGCATATAGTCCTCGATGATCACCCGGGCGCCGGCGTGCATGTGCCAGCCGGACACGGCGAGGACCAGGACCACCAGCACGGCGTTCACCGGGTTGGCGAGGAAGGCGACGGCCCCGGAATAGCCGGTCCTGGAAACCACCAGGGCGGCGTAGACCATCCACAGGCTCAGGGGGATCAGGGCGATGGCGCTGACCCTTTCGGCCACCCAGTGGGCTGCGCCATGACCTGCGGCGCCGCTGCCGCGGGCCCTCGACAGGGGCGTTCTGAAGTCGGTCATCATGAACCTCCCGATCCGAGTCCGATGGCCCAGACCAGGACGGTGGCGACCACGGAGAAGGCCATGGCCATGACGCCGGACCGGAACGAGCTGGTCACCGACAGACCCAGTCCGACGTCCCAGAACAGGTGCCGGACGCCGTTGGCCAGGTGATAGAAGAGCGAGAGCGTGAGCCCGACCAGAACCAGCCGGCCAAGCGGCGAGGCCATGAGATCCAGGAAGCCCTGGTAGACGTCAGGCCCCGCGCCGAGGGCCAGGGCCCAGGCTGTGACGATCAGCGCGCCCCCGTACAGCGCCATCCCCGTGGCGCGGTGCAGGATGGACGTCAGCATGGTGAGGTGCCAGCGCCACACCTGCAGGTGCGGCGACATCGGTCGTTCTCGAACGGGTGCGGTCATGGACCTGTCCTGGCCAACCCCGGCGGACGCCCCCGCGCCCCGGGCCGGCTGCTTGCATTTAAGCCTCAGGAACAGGGTGTCAACGAAGGCTTTTCAATCTGATAGGGCGCCGTCGCGGAAGTTCAGGACCGGTCGGCGAGCCAGTCGGCGGAACGCATCTCCTGCAGCCGCGACGCGGTGCGTTCGAACTCGAAGGCGCCGTCCCCGGCGGGATAGAGGCGAATCGGCTCAGCCTCCGCCAGCACGATCAGCCGGGTCCTGGCCTCATAGAGCGCATCGATCAGGGTGACGAACCGCCGGGCCGCTTCACGCCGGTCCGGGGTCAGCCGCGGCAGGTCCTCCAGGAAGACGGTGTGGAACCGCTCGGCGAGGGCCAGATAGTCGTTGGGGCCAAGGGCGGCGTCGCACAGACGGGAGAACCCGGCCCGGACCAGGCCGCCTGCGGCGGCGGGAAAGTCGAGCCTGCGGCCCATGACCTCGATCGATTCGCCCTCGGCCGCCTCCGGGCCCAGCATATCGCGCCAGAGGGCGTCGAAGGTCCTGCGGTTGTCCGGATCGATGGGCGAGAACCAGGTCCCTGCAGCGCGCAGCCGGTCGAGCCGATAGTCATGCGGACCCGCCACCGACACCACCTCGACCCGCGACTTCAGAAGCGCGATGAAGGGAAGGAAGAGCTGACGGTTGATCCCGTCCCGGTAGAGGTCGTCCGGCTGCCGGTTGGAAGTGGCGGTCAGGGTCACGCCGCGTGCAAACAGCGCCTCGAAGAGGCGACCCAGGATCATCGCGTCGGCGATGTCGGTGACCTGGAACTCGTCAAAGCAGATGAGGCTGGCCCCGCGCGCAACGAGGTCGGCCACAGGCGGGACAGGATCATCCCCCTGCGCCTGGCCGAACCGCGCCCTGCGGGCCGCCGCATCGCCGGAGCGCCAGGCCCCGATCAGCTCGTGAACCTCGCGCATGAAGACATGGAAGTGGGTGCGGCGCTTCCGCTCGACCGGAGCAATCTCGAAGAACAGGTCCATCAGCATGGACTTGCCCCGGCCCACGGGACCCCAGAGATAGACCCCGCGG
>JBJTEN010000243.1:0-2712 GCA_046092925.1 Phenylobacterium sp.
GCGCCTCGAAGGGCGCCGGGGCGGACTCCGGCGCAGGGGTGGCCGGGGCCTGCTGCTGCTGCTGCTGCTGACGGAGCGTCTCGGGCGAGAGCGACTCCACCTGCATGCGATCGACCACGGACTCCCCGGCGCGTTCCCGACCCATGACCAGGGTCAGGGCGAGACTGAGGACGAAGAAGGCGGTTCCGAGCGCCCAGGTGATCCGGGTCAGGAAATTGCCGGCGCCGCGGGCGGTCATGAGGCCGGAAGGCCCGCCACCCATGCCAAGGGCGCCGCCCTCCGAGCGCTGGATCAGGACGACCACCGCCAGGCAGATGCTGACGATGATGTGGAGGGTGAGCAGGAGCCCGAGCATGGAACAACCGAGAGAGCTGGCCGAGGACCGACCGGAGAAGGCGGCTGATCTAACACCTGAGGGTTTGCGTTTCCAGTCCGTCCCGCCGGCGCCCCCGGACGCCGCCGCCGGAGGGGCATTCAGGCGCCCGCAATGATGCCCAGGAAGTCCGCCGCCTTGAGGGAGGCCCCGCCGACCAGGGCGCCGCCCACCTCCGGCGTTGCGAGGATTTCGGCGGCGTTGGCCGGCTTGACCGAGCCTCCGTAGAGGATGGGGACCCGGGCCCCCGCCGGTCCCTGCCGGACGACCAGTTCGGCCCGGATCGCCGCATGAACCTCGGCGATCTGCTCCAGGGTCGGGGTCAGGCCCGTGCCGATCGCCCAGACCGGCTCATAGGCGAGGAGAAAATCCTTGCCGTCGACGGAGGCCGGCAGCGAGCCCCTGACCTGGGCGGTGACGACATCGAGGGCCCGCCCGGACTCCCGCTCCGCCAGGGTCTCCCCCACGCAGATGATGGGTTCCAGGCCCGCGCGCAGGGCCGCGCCGACCTTGGCCGAGACGAGGTCGTCGGTCTCCCCGAAGCCGGCCCGCCGCTCCGAATGGCCGAGAATGACAAGGACCGCCCCGGCGTCGGCGAGCATTTCCGCAGAGACATCGCCCGTGAACGCCCCGGACTCCTCCGCCCGGCAGTCCTGGCCGCCGACCTGGACCTTAGTTCCGGCGAGCACCCGGGCCATGCGCTCCACCAGGGTGGAGGGCGGACCGAGGGCCACCCGCGCCGAAGTCCCGCTCAGGCCGTCCGCCACCGCTCGGGCCTCGCGCAGCGAGGTCGAAAGACCGTTCATCGTCCAGTTGCCCACGATGCGCTTCTCCACGCGGAGCCTCCCTTTCGGCCTGACGGCATCAGAAGTCCGCCGGATACGACACGGCGGGCGGCCTGTCACCCGGAGCGCGCCCTCGGTGCGGCTTGCCCCCGGAGTGGCCAAGCCTCTATACCCGGCCCTGCAGAGCGCCCGCGCGACGGGCCGGGAAGGATTTCATGATCACCCTCATCCGCGCCTTCGCCAAGTCCTGGGTCGCCCTCCTCCTGATCGGCCTCCTGATCATCAGCTTTGCGGTCTTCGGCGTCGGGGACGTCTTCAGGACCCCTGTCCCGACCGAGGTGGTGAAGGCGGGGAACAGGACCGTTTCCGTCGAGACCTTCCGGTCGGAATGGGACCGCACGCGCCAGAATCTCCAGGTCCAGACCGGCCAGCAGATCACCAACGAACTCGCCGTGCAGGAGAGGCTGGATGTCCGGCTTCTGCAGAGCCTGGCCGACCGTCAGGCCGTGGCGGCCCTGATCGAGCGGATCGGACTGCGCCCCTCCGACGCCCTGATCACGGCGGAAATCCAGAAGATCCCCGCCTTCTTCGACCAGCTGAGCGGCCGCTTCGACCGGCGGCTCTATCAGGACGCCCTGGCGCGCAACAAGCTGACCCCGGCGATGTTCGAGCAGAGCATCCGGGACGATATCGCCCAGTCTCACCTGGCGTCCGGCCTTGTGGACGGCCTGCGCCCGCCGCGCGCCTATGGCGCCTTGGCCGTCGTCTTCGCCCAGGAGTCCCGGGACGTCCTCGCCTTCAATGTCGGCCCCGCCGCCGTCGAAGCGCCCCGGCCGCCGTCCGACAGCCAGCTGACCGAGTTCATGAAGGCGAATTCCGAACAGCTCATGCGCCCTGAGTTCCGCGTCCTGAGCGTCGTGCGCTTCAGCTCTGCCCAGGTCGCCGGCCAGGTCAAGGTCACGGAAGCCGATGTCCGCCGGCAGTTCGAATTCCGCAAGGACGCCCTCAACCGCCCCGAAACGCGCTCCCTGATCCAGATCCCCGCCCGGGACGCCGGGATTGCGCGCGGACTGGCCGACCGGCTTGGCAAGGGGGAGGACCCCGCTGCGGTCGCCCGCTCGGCTGGCGTGGAGCCCGTGATCTATACAGACAAGCCCCGCAGCGCCGTGGTCGACGAAAAGGTCGCCCAGGCCGCCTTCGCCATGGCGCAGGGCGAAGTCCGGATCGTACAGGGCGATCTTGGCGTGGCCGTCCTGCGGGTGACGGGGATCACGCCTGGCCGGAACGTCACCCTGGACGAGATCAGGCCCATGCTGGAGGCCGAGGCGCGCAAGACCGCAGCGGCCGAGAAGGTCTACGCCCTCAGCCAGGCCTATGACGACGCCCACGCGGGTGGCGCCACCCTGAACGAGGCGGCGGCCAAGGCCGGTGTGACGGTGACGACGGTGGGACCGGTGGCCGAACAGGGCTTCGATCCGACCGGAAGGCCCGTGCCCGGCCTGAGCCCGCGTCTGATCGAGACCGGCTTCCGGTTGCCGCAGGGCGGAGAAAGCC
>JBJTEN010000244.1:0-6132 GCA_046092925.1 Phenylobacterium sp.
AGATGTTCTCGAACACCTTCTTGCCGCCGGGATAGACCTTGGTCAGGCCCTGCATCTGGAAAATGTACTGCTGCGCCATGGGGCTTGCGGGCTCGCGGATCGAGGAATGGGAAGGCCCGCCAGATAGCCCCCCGGCGGGACCGGCGCAATGGGCGCGGCCTGTCAGACGACTGTCACCGAGCCTTCGCCAATCTGTCGCAGCCTGCCCCTAGGTTCCGCCGCACTCGGTCGATCGAACGGCCGGAATCGGGGATCATCATGAAGTCTGCACTTATCACGGGCGCCTCCGCCCTCGCCCTCCTGCTGGCCGCCTCCGGCGCCATCGCCGCCGAGGACGCAGCCACCATCGAGGAACTGATCATCTACGGAAAGGGCGAGAGCCGGCAGGTGCAGGCGATCTCCACCGAGGAGATCCAGCGCGTGGCGCCCGGCACGAGCCCGATCAAGATGGTGCAGAAGCTGCCGGGCGTGAACTTTCAGGCCGCCGACGCCTTCGGCGCCTACGAGTGGTCAACCCGGATCTCCATCCGCGCCTTCAACCAGAACCAGCTCGGGTTCACCCTCGACGGCGTGCCGCTGGGCGACATGAGCTATGGCAATCACAATGGCCTGCACATCAGCCGGGCGATTGCGAGCGAGGACCTGGCCGGGGTCGAGCTGGCCCAGGGGTCCGGCGCTCTGAGCGTCGCCTCGACCTCGAACCTCGGCGGCGCCCTGAAGTTCATCAGCCGGACGCCCTCTGACGACTTTGGCGCAGATATCGCCGTGACGGCGGGGTCCAGCCAGATGCGGCGGGTCTTCCTGCGGGTCGATACGGGGGAGCTTCCCGGTGGTGGCCGGGGATCGATCAGCTATGCCGACCAGCGCGCTGACAAGTGGAAGGGACAGGGCGAGCAGAACCAGAAACAGTTCGGCCTGAAGGTCCTGCAGCCGCTCGGGGCGCTTACGATCTCTGGGTTCTACAACTTCTCCGAGCGTCGCGAGAACGATTACCAGGATCTGTCGCTGGACATGCTCTCCCGCCTGGGCGCCAACTGGGACAACAGTACTGGCCGCTGGGCCGAGGCCGTCCAGATCGCCCGCGCCTATCAGAACGCCGCGAACTACACGGGCGCCAGCCCCATCCTGGACGGCGCCGGCTGCTGGACGGGTTCCGGCGCCAACCCCTATCCGGGCAAGGTCAAGTGCGTGGACGACGCCTATTACGACGCCGCCGGGCTTCGGGACGACACGCTCTGGGCGGTCAAGGCCGATGGCGCCATCGCCGGCATCGACCTGTCCGCGTCGGTCTACGGGCACACCAATGACGGCCAGGGAGTCTGGTATACGCCCTACCGGGCGTCGCCGAATAACGGTGTCGCAGGGGCCACCAGCCAGGATGCGCCGATCTCAACGCGTACGACCGAGTATACGATCGACCGGATCGGCTTGGTCTTCAACGGCGGCTTTGAAATCGGAGATCATCGAGTCGGCTTTGGGGCCTGGTTCGAAACGAACGACTTCAGCCAGTCCAGGCGCTTTTACGCCCAGAACCTGTCAGCGCCCTCTTCGTCGCTGAACTTCTTCACCGGGCCCTTCTTCACCCAGTGGTCAGGCGAATTCACCACCGACACCCGCACCTTTTACGTCGAGGACGTCTGGACCGTTTCCGACCAGCTGAAGGTCAATTTCGGCTTCAAGTCGGTCAGTGTCGAAAGCTCGACCAAGACCCTTGTCGGGTCTCCGGTGATCAATGGCTCGATCACGTCGGAAGAGAATTTCCTGCCTCAGGTCGGCGCCACCTGGTCGCTCGCGGACGAAAGCGAAATCTTCGCCAGCTATTCCAGGAACATGCGCGCCTTCGCGGCCGCCCGGACCGGTCTGTCGCCCTTCGCCACCACCCAGGCGGGTTTTGACGCGATCCGCAATACACTGGAGCCGGAAACCTCCCAGACCCTGGAGGGCGGATGGCGCTTCCGTTCAGGCGACTTCCGCGGTGTGGCCGCCCTCTACTACGTGACCTTCGATGATCGCCTCATCGGAACTTCCGCCGGGGCCGGGATCGTCGGCAATCCCACCATCCTGTCGAACGTCGGCAGCGTTACGGCCAAGGGCTTCGAAGCCACCGGAGACTATCGCCTGAATGACGAGTGGTCTGTCTCGGGGTCCTATGCCTTCAATGACAGCACCTACGACGACGACATCCGCACGGCGGCGGGCGTCGTGACTCAGAGCATCAGCGGCAAGACCACGGTGGACTCTCCCAAGCATCTGCTCAACGGCGAGGTCCGCTTCGAACGGGACGGATGGTACGCCACCCTGAGCGCGAACTACGTATCCGAGCGCTATTTCACCTACACCAACGACAAGTCCGTTCCTTCGAGAACCACAGCAGACCTTTCGTTTGGATACAGGTTCGAGGATGAAGGCCCGCTGGACGGACTGGAGATCCAGGGCAATGTCACGAACCTGACCGACGAGTCCTACATCTCCACCCTGGGCTCCAACGGCTTCGGCTATTCGGGCGACAACATGACCCTGCTGACCGCGGCCCCTCGCCAGCTTTTCGTTACGGTGCGCAAGCGCTTCTGATCCTTTTCCCGAGGCAACCTCGACTGGCCCCGCCGGCGACCGCGGGGCCTTTATTTTGGACAATCAGACCTTAGACCCGCGATAGCAGGCCTAAGATCGCTTGGATCAACCGTCATCCTGATCGGCGTGGGCGCCAGCGCCGCCGCCCGCCGGGCCGGTGTAGCCCGAGGCGCCGTCGGCGCCTTCCCACCAGTAGGCCGGGCGCTTGCGAGCGCCTGTCAGCTCCTCGTTCAGGGTGGCGGCGTCGAGGAGGCGTCCCCCGATCATCACCTTGCTGACCTTGTCCGAGTTACGGATGTCCTGGGTAGGATCGGCGTCGAGCACGACCAGGTCGGCCAGCTTGCCCGGCTCGAGGCTGCCGACATCGGCGTCATAGCCGAGGCTGCGCGCCGCCTCGATGGTCCCGGCGCGCAGGGCCTCCACCGGGCTCATCCCGCCACGGGCGAACGACCAGAGCTCCCAGTGTGCGGCGATGCCGGGCTCCTGGCCATGCGCCCCGATGGCGACGGGCACCCCGCGCCGGGCCAGCTTCGCCGCCTCGCGGGCGCTGTCATCGTCCTTGTAGTCGCCCTCGGGCGCAATCTCCCGGCGGGCGTTGGCGGCGGTCAGGATTGCGGCGGGCTGGTGCCTGCGGAGCAGCGGGTGCTTCCACACCTCGGTGTGGGCGCGCCAGTAGGGATCGCCCGCCGGACCCCCATAGGTCACCACCAGGGTCGGAGTGTAACCCGTCTTCGACTGGCTGAAGAACTGCAGCACGTCCTCATAGACCACGCCGACCGGCAGGTTGTGCTCGACCGTAGTGTTGCCGTCCGCGATCAGGGTCATGTCCAGACCGAAGAGCGACCCCCCCTCGGCCACTGAGCGCATGTTCTCGGCGAGGGCCGCGGCGGTCACCTGCTGGCGCTGGTCGCGGCGCGGCTGGTTGTAGTTCTTCAGGCTGTGGGCGCCCTGGGCCTTGAGCCTGCGGACATGGGCCAGCGCGTCCTCGTAGCTGTCGATCTGGGCGTAGACGCCGGCCTGGCGCGCGCCGTAGACGATCTCGGCGGTCGAGAAGGTGCGCGGTCCCAGAATCTTGCCGGCGCGCACCATCTCCAGCGCCGGGAAGACCGTGCGGGCGCTGCTGGAGGGATCATGGCGGGTGGTCACGCCCAGAGCCAGGTTGACCATTTCGGCCCAGTTGGCCTGGGGCGTGATCTCGTCGATCCCGTAGGGACCGTGGGCGTGGGCGTCGATCAGACCCGGGATCAGGGTCTTGCCCGTCGCGTCGAGGGTCGGCGTGCCAGTGGGGATCGCCACCTGCCCACGCCGGCCTACGGCCTTGATCCGGTCGCCCTCGACCAGCACCACGCCGTCGTCGATGACGCCGCCGTCCGCCCCCTTCATGGTGACCACGCGCGCGCCGACGATGGCAAGGCGGCCCTTCGGCTTGTCGACGGCGACCCTCATGGACAGCGAGACGCCGGTGGCCGGCGGCTGGAACTTCGAGGGCTTGGCGTCCCTGGCAGGAGGCGCATCAGCGAACATGGCCGCGCGGTCAGCGCTGAAAACGGTGGGCCCGAGGGACCAGTTCAGCCGCCGGCCACCCTCGCTCCAGTGGATCCAGTCGGCGCCGTCGCCACTGGCCTTGACCACCGGCAGGGCGCCGCCCTTGGTCGAGAGCGAAACCTCCTGCCCGCCCGGCGCGAGGGGCGTGACAAAGGCCTGGTAGTTCTGCCGGAAGGCCAGGAAGGCGCCGTCGGGCGACACCCGATAGTCGTTGACGAGATCCCCGCGGGCATGGAAGCGCCGCGCCTCGCCGTTCAGGTCAAGGCTCACCAGCCGGCTCTCCCGGGCGTCGCCTTCCATCACGAAGACCCGGTCGCTGGCGGCGCCGAATTGCGGATTGCCGCCATTTTCGGTGATGCGCGTCATGTCGCCGCCTGAGGCGGAGACCCTATAGACGCCAGGCTCGCCGGAGCCTCGCGGGCTGGAGAGGTAACCGCCGCGATCCTTCTCGAAGACCACGATCTTCCCGTCGGGCGAGAAGCGCGGCCGGGCGTAGTGGCCGGCCGGGGTGATCGCCGTGGAGGCTCCGCCCCCGGCGGCGATGGTGCGGACCTCGCCCAGGCCGGCGTCCGTCCAGCGGACATAGACGAGCCTGCGACCGTCCGGCGACCAGGACGGATAGGCCTCCATAGCCGCCTCGTCGCGGGTCAGTCGTCGCGGTTCACCGCCCGCCATGGGCTTGATCCAGAGCTTGCCGAGGGTCTCGAACACCACTGACCGGCCGTCGGGCGAGACACTCGCCCCTCGCGGCATCCGCGTCTCGAAGGTGTCGGGCGCTACGGAGACAGGCGGCTGAGGCGGATCGATCACGCCTCGCGTATCCGAGATCCGGAAGGGAATGACCGTGCTCTTGCCCGTGGCCAGGCTGACCCTGTTGAGCTTGCCGCCGGCCCAGAAGACGAGGCTGGCCGAGTCCGGGGTCCAGGCCATGTTGGGGTAGACGCCGGTCACCGCCCAGGTTTCCTGCACGTCCATGTCGAGGGTGTCAAAGACCTTGCGGTCCGCACCTGTGGCCAGATCGCGGACATAGAGTCTCGGCTGGGTCGCCTCTCGCCGGACGTAGGCGATCTTCAGACCATCGGGCGAAGGGGTGGGGCGGACCGCACCGCCCTCGCCACCGATCAGGCTCTCGGACTTGCCGGTCTCGAGATCGTGGCGCTCGATCGCGAAGATCTGGGTGTTGCTGTTCTGGGCGTACTCGAAGATCGGGCCCGGCGTGGTGTTGCGCGTGAAGTAGATGCGCCGGCCATCCGGCGCGAAGATCGGCTCTCCCAGTTCCTTCTGATGCTGTTCGCTGGGGCGCTTGACCAGCTGCACCCCGTCCCCGCCCGAAACGTGGTACATCCAGACCTCGCCCGTGCCGAGCGAGCGCTGGGTGGTGAAGTGCTTCTTGGCGATGATGTACTGGCCGTCCGGGCTCCAGCTGGGCTGGTTCAGCAGGCGGAAGCTTTCCTGAGTCAGCTGGCGCTTGTCGCCGCCGTCCCGGTTCATGATCCAGATGTTGTCGCCGCCGCCCCGGTCTGAGGTGAAGGCGATCCGCCTTCCATCTGGGGAGAAGCGCGGCTGGGTCTCGTAGGGCAGCCCCTCGGAGATGCGCGTCGGCGTCCCGCCGGTGATGGGCAGGGTGTAGATGTCGCCCAGAAGGTCGAAGACCAGGGTCTGCCCGTCCGGGCTGACGTCCAGGTTCATCCAGGTCCCTTCATCGACCGTGATCGGGACCTGGCGCACCTTCATTCCCGGCGGCGCGGCGACATCCCAGCTGGGCGCCTCCTTGGCGTCCTGGGCGTAAGCGGCGGCGGGTACGGCGGCGACGAGGCCCACCGCCAGGGCGAGACGCGAGGCGGTGCGGGCAAAGGTCTTCATAGGCGGAATCTCCCCCAGACTGGCCTTGGACTCTCTGCCCGGGGCCGGAACTGTCAATGCGTCCTTCTGCGAAGGTCGCTTGCACCGGACAACGGAGATGTGAAGCCCAGGCTGAGACGCGGGGGCCGAAGAGGCCGGGGCGCCCCGCCAGCG
>JBJTEN010000245.1:0-9218 GCA_046092925.1 Phenylobacterium sp.
AGGTCGGCCAGGGCCAGGCGCCAGCCGGGAAACGGCCAAGGCCCACCGAGAGGAGATAGCGCAGGATGGCGCCGAGGCCGCCGCCCAGGCCCACGAGGAGGAGGTTCGAGGGCGTCACCGGACATGCTCCACGCCGGACGCACCATCCGGCTGTGCAAGACCCAGTTGCGCCAGGAGGTGGGCGAAGTCGTCGGGCAAGGGGGCGCGGAGCGTCATCTGTCCGCCCTCCGGGTGCGGAAAGGTCAGTGCCGAGGCGTGAAGCATCAGGCGGGCCGCAGGCAGGCCGCCCACCACAAGGGCGCCTCCATACCATGCATCCCCGGCGATCGGGCGCCGGATCGACGCCAGATGGACCCGGATCTGGTGCATGCGCCCGGTCCGGGGGAAGACCTCCAGCAGGGCCGCACTCTCATTTGAGCAAAGGGTACGGTACCGGGTCTCGGTAGACTCGGCGTCTGCATGATCTGGTTCACACACCTGCATGCGCGCCTCGCGCCCGGTCTCTACCCTCCGAAGGGGCGCCTCGATCCGGCCTGAGGCTGGGTCCGGCGCCCCCGGCGTGACCAGGGCGAGGTAGGTCTTGGTGATCTTCCGGGCCATCATGGCCTTGCCGAGAAAGCTCGCCGCCGGCTGGGTCCGCGCCGCGAGGATGACCCCCGAGGTGTCCCGGTCGAGCCTGTGGATAAGCCTTGGCCGCGCCTTTCCCGGCTTGGCGAAAGCCCAGAGCATCTCGTCAAGGGTCACCACCTGCCCCCTGCCCCCCTGGCTCGAGAGGCCGGGCGGCTTGTTCAGGGCCAGCACAGAGGCGTCCTCGTGGAAGACCAAGGATCGCACCAGGCTGACCTGGTCATCACTGAGGGGAACGGGGCGAAGCGGCGTCACGCGCTCATTTAGCTGACCCTGGCGGCCCGCGTCATCCTCGGCGGGCGCGGACAGAGACCGTGGGGGGAAGATTGACGGATCTGGTGATGCGGAAGCAGCTCCCGGCGCCCCGTCGTCCCGGGCGGTCAGGGCGGGGCGGACCACGCTGTCATCGCCCGCCCCTGACCCGGGCCCCGCGCATCTGGGCCCACCGCTCCAGCCGCTCGCGTACGCGCGCCTCTGAGCCCTCTCCCCGCGGCTCGTAGAAGGTGCGACGCCCCATGCCCTCGGGGAAGTAGTCCTGACCGGAGAAGCCGCCCTCGGCGTCATGGTCATAGACGTAGCCCTCGCCATAACCCAGCGACTTCATCAGCCGGGTGGGGGCGTTGAGAATGTGGGCCGGCGGCGGCAGAGAGCCTGTCTCCCGGGCCGCCTTCCGGGCGCGGGTGAAGGCCGTATAGACAGCGTTCGACTTGGGCGCGCAGGCCAGGTGAACGGTCAGCTGGGCCAGGGCCAGTTCGCCCTCCGGGGACCCCAGGTGCTCGTAGGCCTCGCGCGCGGCGTTCGCGAGCACCAGAGACATCGGATCGGCGGAGCCGATGTCCTCCATGGCCGTCCGGACCAGCCGGCGGGCGATGAACAGGGGCTCCTCACCCCCCTCCAGCATGCGGGCGAGCCAGTAGAGGGCCGCGTCGGGATCCGAACCCCGGATGGATTTGTGCAGGGCGGAGATGAGATTGTAGTGCTCTTCGCGGTCCTTGTCGTAGGCGGGGCTGCGCCTTTGCAGAAGACGTCCCAGGCCCTCCGGGTCGAGGGGAACAGCCGAGGCGATGCCGAAGAGGGTTTCTGCAAGGGTCAGGAGATAGCGGCCGTCCCCGTCTGCAAGGGCGATGAGGGCGGAACGCGCCTCAGGCGTGAGGGGCAGGACGCACCCCTCGGACGCCTCCGCCCGGGCGAGGAGGGCCGACTGGGCCGCCTCATCCAACCGGCGCAGGACGAAGACCTGGCAGCGGGACAATAGGGCCCCGTTGAGCTCGAAGGAGGGGTTCTCGGTGGTCGCCCCGACCAGGGTGACGACCCCCTCCTCCACCCACGGCAGGAAGCCATCCTGCTGGGCGCGATTGAAACGATGGATCTCGTCCACGAACAGGAGGGTGGCCTGTCCGGCCTGACGGCGCAGGCGGGCCTGCTCGAAGGCCTTCTTGAGGTCCGCCACGCCGGAGAAGACGGCGGAAATCTGCTGGAACTCGTATCCCACGGCCTGGGCGAGGAGGCGGGCGATCGTGGTCTTGCCGACCCCTGGCGGGCCCCAGAGCACCATGGAAGACAGCCGCCGGCTCGCCGCCATGCGTCCGATCGGTCCGTCGGGCGACAGGAGGTGGTCCTGGCCCGCAACCTGGTCCAGGGTCTTCGGCCGAAGTCGCTCGGCCAGGGGCGCAGGATTGGGCGGGGTCAGGCCCGCCGCTTCGAACAGGTCGGCCATGCCGTCGAGACTAGCCGCTTCGCCGGCCAGGGTCAGGTGCGGAAATTGGCGGTGATCTCGCGCTCACCCCGCAGGATGGTGACCTGCCAGGCGCCCGAAGTCGCCGACAGGGCGCTCTTCAGGTCCGAGACCGCGGCGATGTCCCGGCCGTTCACCCGTCTGACCACATCGCCCGGCCGCAGACCGGCGTTCATGGCGAAGCCCCTCGAGATGTTGATGATCAGGACCCCCCGGGCGAGGAAGGGATCCACGCCGAGTTCATCGGCAACCGCGGGCGAGACATTGACGACTGTCGCGCCCTGGAAGGGATTGCGTCCTTCAACCTGCCAGTCATCCCGGGCAGGCCTTGCCGGCGGCGTTTCGGCCCGGAGACTGAGGTTGAGCTGCCTCTCGCCGCGCCTTACGCCCAGGGACAGGGTCTCCCCGGGGCGCGCTGCGGAGACGGCGAAGATCACGGCTCCGGGGTCGGCCGCGGGGCGTCCATTGACCGAGAGAATGATGTCTCCCGATCTCAGGCCGGCCTGGTCCGCCGGGCCTCCCGGCCAGATATCCGCCACCAAGGCCCCCTGGGGGGTTTCCAGAGATAGACTGCGTGCGATCTCCGGCGTGACGTCCTGGGTGCGGGCCCCAAGCCAGGAACGGACCAGGACATTCCCGCCGCCCGCCGCGGCCTCGACGACGCGCTTCACCATGGACGCGGGGATCGCGAACCCGACCCCGGCCGAGGCCCCGGACCTGGACACGATGAAGCTGTTCACGCCTATGAGATCCCCATCCATGTCGACGAGGGCTCCGCCGGAATTGCCGGGATTGATGGCGGCGTCCGTCTGAATATAGGTCATCGGCGCGCCCCCTTGGGGATCCGCCGTGCGGTTCAGGGCGGAGATGATCCCGTTGGTGACGGTTTGACCCACACCGAAGGGATCGCCGATGGCCAGCACCAGATCGCCGACCTGCGCCTCGTCGGAATCGTCGATCGGCATCACCGGAAGACGCTCGCGTCCAACATCGATCTTCAACACGGCCAGGTCGCTTCGCGGATCGGCGAGAAGGACCCGGGCGGGAAACTCTCTTCGATCGGAGAGCGCGACCGTGATCTCCCGGCCACCCTCGACGACATGATTGTTCGTTATGATGATCCCGTCAGCGCGGACGATCACCCCCGACCCCAGGGACCTTTCGACCCGGCGGGGGGGCACCCCCATCCCGAACAACTGCCAGAAGGGATCGACCTGCTGACGCACCACCCGCTTGGCGGAAATGTTGACGACGGCTGGCGCCGCCCGCCTCACCACCGGGGCGAAGGAGGCCTTCATGTTGAAGGAATCCGCAGGCGCGGCCCGCGTCGGCTGGGCCAGGGGCGGCGGCTGCGCCTCCGAGCGGCTGGTGGGCCCGGAACAGGCTGCAAGGACAGCGAGACTGGGACCGAGAAGACGGTGCAGGCGCAGGGGACTCCTCGCATGAAGGCCTCTGATCCCCCAGCTTTTCGGCGCAATCAAGGCGGGGCAGACTTGCCCTCAGCCGCCCCAGGCGATGGCGCAGCGACGAGTGCGACGGGAACAGGACGTCCGTAGCGCCAGGCGACGCCAAACGCCGCGAACATCAGGCCCGAGGCGATCAGTATCGGAAGCCCGGGCCAGGCGGACAGCGACTCCTGCGTCAAGGCGTAGGCGAAGCTTCCTCCGAACAGGAAGGGGCCGATGATGGTGGCGATCCCGGTCAGGCTCTGGTTGGCCCCCTGCAGGCGCCCCTGGGACTCCGGACCAACCCTGCGGGTCATCAGACCTTGCAGGCCAGGGCTCAAGAGATTGCTCAGAGCAAAGACCGGAGCCGCAGCAAGATAGAGGAGCCCGGTGGGGGCAAGACCGTAGGCGAGGAAACCAAGGGCCGCGCCCCCGCATCCGATCAAGAGCGCGCCGCGTTCGCCCACCCGCCGGACAACCGGACCCACAACGACGGTCTGCATGAAGATCCCGAGCGCGCCCGTCAGGAACATGGTCAGGCTGATGGTCTGGATGTCCCAGCCATAGCGATGTCCGGTGTAGAGCACGAACACGGCGGGCAGCACATTGTGGGCGATCTGGAAGATGAACCCGACGCTTGCAAGACCGATCAGCCTGCCCTCCTCCTTGAGGAACCTGAGGGCGCCTACCGGGTTGGCCCGTCGCCAGTCATAGGTCGGTGATCGCTTCTCGGGCGGAAGAGACTCGGGAAGCACGAAGAGCCCGTAAAGGAAGTTCAGGAGTGCGAGCGCGCCGGCGACGGCGAATGGAAGGCGGATCGCAAAATCGCCGACGAGAGACACCATGAAGGGGCCCGCCAGAATTCCCCCCAGCACGGGTCCGATCAGGAAGCCGAATCCGAAGGAGGCGCCCATGAAACCGAAGTAGCGGGCCCTCTGCTCCGGCGGCGTCACATCGGCGACATAGGCGTTCGCTGTCGAGAAGCTGGCGGCGGTCATGCCGTTCACGATTCTCGCCAGGAAGAGCCACATCAGGCTCGGCGCAAAGACGAGGAAGAGAAAGTCGAAGGCGAGACCCAGGAAGGAGATCAAGAGGACGGGGCGGCGTCCTATGCGGTCCGACAGCACGCCCAGAATGGGCCCGAAGATGAACTGCATCAGGCCCCATACGGCCCCGAAGACCATGATCCACTCAGCCGCAGACGCCGTGTCGCCTCCTGCGAACTCCTTGATGAGGGCCGGCAGGACAGGAATGGTGATGCCGAAAGACACGGCGTTCAGCAGCGCGGAGGCGAAGATGAACCCGAAGGCCGCCTTGCGCCGGGAAGGCGTCCCGTCTGACATGTTCATTGCACGCAGCCCCCTTAGGCCGACCTTGATCCTGCACGGCCGGGAACTCAACGCCTGAAAACAAAGACCCCGGCGCTAGGCCGGGGTCGTACCGCGGAAGAGGCGCCGAAATCGGCGTCAGGCGTCAGCGAAGGCGGAAGCCTGAACCGGACCTGAGTCCTTGCCCTTCTCACCCGGGTCACGATCGACGAACTCAATGACCGCCATGGGGGCGTTGTCACCGTACCGGAATCCGGCCTTGAGCACCCGGGTGTAGCCGCCGCGGCGGTCGGCATACCTCGGCCCCAGGGTCTGGAAGAGCTTGCCCACCTGCTCGACGTCGCGAATCTGGCTGATCGCCAAGCGCCGCGCATGCAGGTCGCCGCGCTTGGCGAGGGTGACCAGCTTTTCCACCACAGGCCGCAGTTCCTTGGCCTTCGGCAGGGTCGTCACGATCTGCTCGTGCTTGATCCGGCTGGCGGCCTTGTTCGCGAACATGGCGGCGCGGTGGGCGCTCGTCCGACCGAGTTTGCGGTGCGCGTGTCCGTGGCGCATGGTGGTCTCTCCTCGGGGTGCGGGACGTCTCTCGACGCGCCGCGGGCTTACATCTGGTCTTCGAACTTCTTGGCCAGCTCTTCGATGTTCTCGGGCGGCCAGTTGGGGACGTCCATGCCGAGATGCAGGTTCATGCCGGCGAGCACTTCCTTGATCTCGTTCAGCGACTTGCGGCCGAAGTTCGGCGTGCGGAGCATCTCCGCCTCGGTCTTCTGTATCAGGTCGCCGATGTAGACGATGTTGTCGTTCTTCAGGCAGTTCGCCGAGCGCACCGAAAGCTCGAGCTCGTCGACCTTCTTCAGCAGGGCCGGGTTGAAGGGGAGCTCGGGCTTGGAGTCCCCATCCGACTTCTTCTTGGGCTCCTCGAAGGTGATGAAGAGCTGCAGCTGGTCCTGAAGGATGCGCGCCGCATAGGCGACAGCGTCCACCGGCGAAACCGCGCCGTTGGTCTCAACCTCGATGATCAGCTTGTCGTAGTCGAGGCTCTGGCCCTGGCGGGTCGGCTCCACGCGGTAGGCGACGCGCTTGACCGGCGAATAGAGGCTGTCGACTGCGATCAGACCGATCGGCGCATCCTCGGGACGGTTCATTTCGGCGGGCACATAACCCTTGCCGTTCTGGACCGTGAACTCCATCCGGACGCTGGCGCCCTCGTCGAGCGTGCAGAGGACATGATCCGGGTTCAGGATCTCGATGTCGGCTCCGGTCTCGATCTGGCTGGCTGTCACCGGCCCTGGTCCCTGAGCCCGCAGGGTCATGCGGCGCACGCCCTCCGCGTGCATCCGGAGACCCAGCTGCTTGATGTTCAGGACGATGTCGACCACATCCTCTCGAACGCCTTCCAGAGACGAGAACTCATGGACGACGCCGTCGATCTGCACGGCCGTCACCGCCGCGCCCTGGAGCGACGACAGCAGCACCCGGCGAAGGCTGTTTCCAAGGGTCACGCCGAAACCCCGTTCCAGCGGCTCAGCAACCAGACGCGCCTTGCGCGAAGGGTCTGCGCCCAGCTCGATGGCGGGCTTCTCCGGACGGATCAGTTCGTTCCAGTTTCTTTCAATCACGGATGAATGTCCCTCGAACGCAGGCACGCCGGACGCGAAGAGCGCGGACCGGCGAAGGAAAAGTGCGGTATTCTCGGCGTCAGACCCGACGCCGCTTTGGCGGGCGGCACCCGTTGTGCGGGATCGGGGTCACATCACGGATGGTGGTGATCGTCATTCCGACGGCCTGGAGGGCGCGAAGGGCCGACTCACGACCAGAACCCGGCCCGGAAACGTTGACTTCAAGCGTCTTCACGCCATGCTCCGCCGCCTTCCGGCCAGCGTCCTCGGCCGCCATCTGGGCTGCATAGGGCGTCGACTTCCGGGAGCCCTTGAAGCCCATCATTCCGGCGGACGACCAGGAGATCGCGTTCCCCTGCGCATCCGTGATGGTGATCATCGTGTTGTTGAACGAGGCGTTCACGTGCGCCACGCCCGAGGTGATGTTCTTGCGTTCGCGCCGCTTTACGCGCGCCGGTTCCTTGGCCATCGCTTATGTCTCTTACTTCTTCTTGCCGGCGATCGGCTTGGCCGGACCCTTGCGGGTGCGGGCGTTGGTGTGGGTGCGCTGGCCGCGGACAGGCAGACCCTTGCGGTGACGAAGGCCGCGGTAGCAGGCCAGGTCCATCAGCCGCTTGATATTGACGGCGGTATCGCGTCGCAGGTCGCCCTCGACCGTGTAGTCACGGTCGATGGTCTCACGGATCTGCAGGACCTCCGCGTCGCTCAACTGATTGACGCGTCGGGAATCCTCGATCCCGACCTTGCTCACGATCTCGGCGGCCTTGGCCTGGCCGATGCCATGGATGTACTGAAGCGCGATCACGACGCGCTTGTTCGTAGGGATGTTTACGCCGGCGATACGGGCCACGTGGGGTGCTCTCCTGGTCACGCAAAGCTGCGCGAGGGTCGCCCTGACCGGGTGAATAGGCCAGAACGTCTCTCGCTCGTTTCGCGGAAGCGCCTCGTGTATGGAATAGATCCCTCTGCGTCAATGGCGTTCGGACCATTTTTCGACACTGGAGATCCGCGGGTTTGCTCGCCCAGGCTCATGACACCTGTATGAACCGTGCGGGCGCCTTGCGCGGCGCATCTGTCAGCCCGGCGATTCCCGGCGGACGATCGATGGCGGAGGACCCATGACGCCCTGAGCCGCCGGCGTCGGGGCTCAAGGCGGGCCGGACGGGCGAACGGACCGGACAAGGGCGCTCAGTTTGGGTGGACAGGCCCGAGCTGACCTCCGAGCTCCGCCTGGAACCGTCCGGCCCGGGAAGCGGACCAGGGCGCCATGACGGCCATGCCAGGGTTGCGGATCAGGCCGCTAATCCCCCGGCTCCGCTCTCGGGCGGAAGGGTCAGCGCCCGGCCAGAACCCTGTCGATGGCGGCTGCAACCTCGTCCACGCTTCCCATTCCGTCGACCTCGACGAGTTTGCCGGCGGCCAGATAGTAGGGAACCAGGGGGGCGGTCTGGGCGTTATAGGCGTCGAGCCGAACCTTGAAGCTGTCCGGATTGTCGTCGGGACGGCCGGACTCGGCAAAGCGCCCCGCGATCCGCTTCATCAGCGCCTCGTCATCGACCTTCAGGCGCAGGACCAGGTCGACTCCGGTTCCCCTGCCCTGCAACATCCGATCAAGCGCCTCGGCCTGGGCCAGGGTGCGGGGAAAGCCGTCGTAGATCGCTCCGCCCGCGGCTTCGGCCTCTGGAAGCCGCTCCTCGATCAGCGCGATCACGATTTCATCCGTCACCAGCTCTCCGCGCTGCATGACGCCTTCGACCCGCTTCCCCAACTCGGATCCGGACGAAATGGCTGCACGCAGCATGTCGCCGGTGGAGAGCTGGACCATGTTGCGCAGCTCAACCAGGCGCCGGGCCTGGGTGCCCTTTCCCGCAGCAGGAGGGCCGAAAAGGATCAGGTTCATAAGCGCCGCTCCCCGTCATCCGACCCTGTGCCGGGTCGCTGTAAGCGTGTTCTGACTACCGTTCGCGACCGCCCCGCAAACGCGATTTGCGGATCAGGCCCTCATACTGGTGGGAAAGAAGATGAGACTGGATCTGAGTGACCGTGTCCATCGTGACGCTGACGACGATCAGGATCGATGTCCCCCCCAGATAGAATGGCGCCTTGTAGAAGGCGATCAGGGCCTCGGGCAGGAGACACACCACGGTGATGTAGGCCGCGCCTATGACCGTCAGCCGGGTCAGCACGTAATCCAGATAGGTCGCGGTTTTCTTCCCTGGCGAGATGCCCGGAATGAAGCCGCCATACTTCCTGAGGTTCTCCGCAGTCTCATCGGGATTGAAGACGATGGAGGTGTAGAAGAAACAGAAGAAGACGATCAGTGCCCCGTAGAAGATCATGAAGACGGGCTGGCCATGCTGGAGCTGGGCGACGGCTCCGGGCAGCCATTGCAGCCCCTGGGGCAGGTTCGCGGTCGCCAGGAACCCCATCGCCGTGGCCGGAAGCAATAGGAGCGAGGACGCAA
>JBJTEN010000246.1:0-3913 GCA_046092925.1 Phenylobacterium sp.
TCGAGGTCAAGCCCGAGGTCGTCGGCTTTGACTCCGCGCGCCTGAAGCGCCTGGACGACGCCATGGCCAAGGTGGTCGCAGATGGCCGGGTCGCGGGCATGACGACCCTTCTGGTGCGTCATGGCCAGGTCGTCGGCTTCAAGACCTACGGCAAGAAGGACCTCGCCTCCGGCGCGCCGATGGAGAAGGACACCATCTTCCGCATCTACTCCATGACCAAGCCGATCACCGGGGTGGCCTTGATGATCCTCTTCGAGGAAGGGAAGTGGAAGCTGGATGACCCGGTCACCAAGTTCATTCCCGAGTTCAAGAACCTGCGGGTCATGACCGGGGTGGACGACAAGGGGAACATGATCACCGTTCCCGTCGAACGCCCGCCCACCATGCGCGAGATCATGAGTCACACGGCGGGCTTCGGCTACGGCCTCGGGGACAGGCATCCCGTGGACCGGATGTTACGCGACAAGCGGGTGCTGGGGGCCACCGGGCTGAACGACATGATCACCCGGATTGCGGACATCCCGCTGATGTTCCAGCCCGGTACGGCCTGGTATTACTCGGTCTCGGTCGACATCCAGGGGGCCATCGTCGAGCGGATCAGCGGCCAGACCCTCGGCGCCTTCATGGAGGAGCGCATCTTCCGCCCGCTCAAGATGGTGGATACCGGATTCTACGTGCCCGCGGGCAAGACGGATCGTCTGGCGACCCTCTACATGACGGATCCCAAGACCCGTCAGAACGTTCTCGCCACCGCCATCTTCGACAACCCGCCGCCGGACTACACCAAGCCGCCTGCGGCGGAATCGGGGGGGGGCGGCCTGGTCTCCACTACCTCGGACTTTGGCCGCTTCTCCCAGATGCTGCTGAATGGCGGCGAACTGGACGGCGCCCGGATCCTGGCCCCGGCGACGGTGGAGCTGATGCGCACCAATGTCATCCCCAAGAGTGTCCTGGTGACGTCCAACGGCACCTCGGGCTCGCGCTTCAACGAGGCGGTGGGCTTTGGCCTCGACTTCATGGTCAACATGGATCCGCGCGCCTCGGGCAGTCTCGAGGGCGCCAACACCATGAGCTGGGGGGGCGCCGCCGGCACATGGTTCTGGATCGATCCGACGAATGATCTCTACTTCGTCGGCATGGTCCAGCGGCTTGGCGGCACCGGCGGCGAGGACCTCGGAACGGCCGCCCGGACCCTGACCTACCAGGCCCTGGTCGACCCCGAGAAGTAGGCGTCCAGGACGGCTTCGGACGGCGCGCGGGGGGCGGAAACCTTGACTTTCCGCCCCTTGCATGCGCCCTTCCGCGCCTTGGATTCCGGAGCCCCTTCGACCCCATGCACGCCTATCGCACCCACACCTGCGGCGCCCTGCGCGCCTCCGACACCGGCCAGTCCGTTCGCCTGTCGGGGTGGATCAATCGCAAGCGCGACCATGGCGGCCTGGTCTTCGTGGACCTGCGCGATCACTACGGCCTGACCCAGCTGGTCTTTGCGCCGGATACCCCCGGCTTCGCCATCATCGAGCGCCTGCGCGCCGAGAGCGTCATCCGGATTGACGGCGAGGTCGTGGCCCGCACCCCCGAGACCGTGAACCCCAACCTGGACACCGGCGAAGTCGAGGTGCGCGTGCGCGCCGTCGAAGTCCTGTCCGAGGCCGCCGAGCTGCCTCTGCCGGTCTTCGGCGAGCCGGACTACCCGGAAGAGATCCGGCTGAAGCACCGCTATCTCGACCTGCGGCGCGAGACCCTCCACCGCAACATCGTCCTGCGATCGAAGGTCATCCACTCGATCCGCAACCGGATGATCGACCAGGGCTTCCTGGAGTATCAGACCCCGATCCTGACCGCGTCCTCCCCGGAAGGCGCCCGGGACTTCCTGGTGCCCTCGCGCCTGCGGAAGGGCGTAGAAGGTCCCAGGATGCAGGCGCCCCAGCAGTTCAAGCAGCTGCTGATGGTCTCGGGCTTCGACCGGTACTTCCAGATCGCCCCCTGTTTCCGGGACGAGGACCTGCGCGCCGACCGGAGCCTGGAGTTCTACCAGCTCGATGTCGAGATGAGCTTCGTCACCCAGGAGGACGTCTTCGCCGCCATCGAGCCCGTCATGCACGGCGTGTTCGAGGAGTTCGCCGACGGCAAGCCCGTCACCCCCTATCCCTTCCCGCGCATTCCCTATCGGGAGGCCATGCAGAAGTACGGCTCCGACAAGCCGGACCTCCGCAACCCTCTGGTCATGCAGGACGTCTCCGAGCCCTTCCGCGGCGGCGGCTTCGGCGTCTTCGCCCGCATGCTGGAGACCCCGAAGACCGCGATCTGGGCTATCCCGGCGCCGGGCGGCGGCAGCCGGGCCTTCTGCGACCGGATGAACAGCTGGGCGCAGTCCGAGGGCCAGCCGGGCCTGGGCTACATCTTCTGGCGCGAGGGCGAGGAGGGCGGCGCGGGTCCGATCGCCAAGAACCTCGGCCCCGAGCGCACCGAGGCGATCCGCCAGCAGCTGGGCCTGAAGGTGGGCGATGCGGCCTTCTTTGTCGGCGGCGATCCGAAGGTCTTCACCAAGTTCGCCGGCCTCGCCCGCACCCGGGTCGGGACCGAGCTGGGCCTCGTGGACGAGAACCGCTTCGAATTCGTCTGGATCGTCGACTTCCCGATGTTCGAGCTGAACGAGGAGACCGGGCTGGTGGACTTCTCCCACAACCCCTTCTCCATGCCGCAGGGCGAGCTTGAGGCGCTGAACACCCGCGATCCGCTCTACATCCTGGCCTACCCGTACGACATCGTCTGCAACGGCTACGAGCTGTGCTCGGGCGCCATCCGGAACCACCGGGCGGACGTCATGCTGCGCGCCTTCGAGATCGTCGGCATGGGGGCGGAGGATGTGGAGAGCGCCTTCGGCGGCATGCTGAACGCCTTCCGCTATGGCGCGCCGCCACACGGGGGCCTGGCGCCCGGCATCGACCGGATCGTCATGCTGCTGGCGGGCCAGACGGCCATCCGCGAGGTCATCGCCTTCCCGATGAACCAGCAGGGCCAGGACCTCTTGATGAGCGCGCCGTCGCCGGTCGAGGACAAGCAGCTCAAGGAGCTGCACATCCGCACGGCCCTGCCGATCAAGGTCTGAGGTCGCGGGTCAGTCCCGGGGACAGGGCCGCAGGAAGAGCCCCCGCGGCAGGCGTACCGCGCCTGTCGCACAGGCCCCGTCCAGCTGGTCCTGGCGAAGGTTGCGCGCGCCGGAGAGATCAACCCCGAAAAAGACGACCCCTCGCAGGCTGGCGCCTTCGAAGTCGGCCCCGGTGAAGCTGGCCCCTCGGACCCGCGCGCCATCAAGGCGAACATCGGTCATACGGGCGCCGTCGAAGTCCACGCCTGAAATCCTTGCATCGCTCAGGTCGCTTCGGGAAAGGTCGGATCTGCTGAAATCCGTTCCGGTGAACTGAACCTGCCGCAGATTGGCGCCCACAAAGGCGGCTCCGGAAAAATCCGCTCCGAGGAAGCGGGCGCCGGAAAGCTGCCGGCCGGAGAGATCGCATCCCGGACAAGGCCCGCCGAAACTCACGACACGGGGAATATCCTTCTCCCCCATGATGACCAGGGCCTGCGCGCAAAGGGGCAGGGCCAGTACGCCTGCAGCAAGGGCCGCCGAGAGGCCCCGTCCAGACAGGCGGGATGTCGGGGGATTCATGGACGCCCTATGCCGACACCGGGCGCCTTTCGCCACTTAAATTGCTGTAACGGGGGGCCGGTCACCCTCCGGGACCGTCCACTGCGAGAGCCCGCCTAAGCCTTCAGCGCTGTGATCTCGACTTCGAACTTGAGTTCCGGATAGGCCAGTCCCGCCACCTCAAGGTAGGTCGCCGCGGGTCGGATGTCGCGAAACCTGTCGCCGAACAGGGGCGCGAGTTCGTCATGAATTCCCGGCTCG
>JBJTEN010000247.1:0-5141 GCA_046092925.1 Phenylobacterium sp.
CCTTCGGCCCCTTCATCCGGATCGCCGCGGATGGGGCGGTGACGGTCGTGAACAAGCACATCGAGTTCGGTCAGGGGAGCCACGCAGGACTGGCCGCCATCGTGGCCGAAGAGCTGGACGCCGACTGGACCCGGGTGAGGGTGGAACAGGCGCCGGCCAACGCCAAGCTTTACGCCAACACCTTCATGGGTGTTCAGGGCTCCGGAGGCTCCACCGCGATCCCCAACAGCTGGACCCAGCTTCGAAAGGCCGGCGCGGCGGCCCGCGCCATGTTCACCGGGGCGGCCGCAGCGAGGTGGAATGTCCCCGAGGCCGAGATCACCGTGAAGGACGGCCTGGTCAGCCACGCCGCCTCGGGCAAGTCAGCCGGCTTCGGCGAACTGCTGGAGGCGGCGGCGGCCATCACGCCGCCGGAAGATCCTCAGCTCAAGCCGCATAAGGCCTTCACCCTTATCGGTACGGACCGGGTCCGCCGGAAGGACTCGCGGGAGAAGAGCACCGGCACGGCCCGATACACCCAGGACGTGGCGATGGAGGGCATGCTCACGGCTGTCGTCGCCCACGCCCCGCGCTTTGGAGCCAAGGTCAGCGGTTTTGACGACGCCGAGGCTCGGAAGGTCTCGGGCGTTGTCGACGTGATTGAGATTCCCACCGGCGTCGCCGTCCTGGCCAAATCGACCTGGGCGGCGATCCGGGGCCGGAACGCCCTGAATGTCACCTGGGATGAAACCGGGGCCGAGACTGTGGGCTCATCCGAGATGGAGTCGAGATACGCCGAGTGGGCGGCGGGTCAGGGGACCCTGCCGGACAAGCTGAAGTGGGAGACATTCGAAACGCGCGGCGACGCTGCGGCTGCAGGCGAAGGCGAGGTCTTTGAGGCGAGCTACCAGTTCCCCTTCCTGGCCCACGCAACGATGGAGCCGATGAACTGCGTCGCCCAGGTCGGCGGCGGCGGAGGCGTCAAGCTGACCGTGGCGTCCCAGTCGCCCACCCTGGACCAGATCAACACCGCAAGGATCACCCTGTCCCTGCCGGGGTCGGTCCAGATCGAGAACCTTCACGCCGGAGGCTCCTTCGGACGTCGCGCCAACTTCCAGTCCGACTTTGTCAGCGAGTGCGTCCACATCGCCAGGAAGGTGGGCAAGGGTACGCCGGTCAAGCTGGTCTGGACCCGTGAGGACGACATGGCCGCCGGCTATTTCCGGCCTCTGACCCACCACCGCGTCAAGATCAGGCTGGACAAGGAGGGCTTTCCGGCCGCGTGGACGCATCGGGTGGTGACCCAGTCCCTGATGAAGGGCTCGCCGATGGCGCCGAAGGGAATCGACACCTCCACGGTCGAGGGGGCGATGGGCTCGCCCTACCTCAAGGCGACGCCCGCCGTGGACGGCCAGGTGCTCATGCCCGAGTTCGGCATCCCCGTGCTGTGGTGGCGTGCTGTGGGGTCCACGCATACGGCCTTTGTCATGGAGCACACCATCGATCAGTTGGCCCGGATGTCGGGCAAGGATCCCGTCGAGTACCGGCTGGCCCTGTTCGAGAAGGCCGGGGCGGGCCGGCACGCCGCAGTCCTGAAGCTCGCCGCGGAGAAGGCGGGCTGGGGCCAGCCGGTTCCGGCCGGAGTGACCCGCGGCGTCGCTGTTCATGAGAGCTTCGGCTCGGTCGTCGCCCAGATCGCCGATGTCCGGATCGTCGATGGCGTTCCCAGGGTCGGACGGGTGGTCACGGCGATTGACTGCGGCACGGCTGTGGCGCCCAACCAGATTGCGGCTCAGATGGAGGGCGGAACCTGCTACGGGCTCTCCGCCGCCCTTCACGACGAAATGATCGTCAAGGCCGGGGCGGTGGAGCGGAGGAACTTCGACAGCTACCGCGTGCTTCGTAACTCAGAGGCGCCGACGGTGGAGACCCACATTCTGCCCTCGACCAATCCCCCCTCCGGGGTCGGCGAGCCCGCCACCCCGGTGATCGGACCCGCCGTCGCCAACGCCGTTCTCGCCGCGACGGGCAAGGCGACATTCCGCCTGCCGATGATCCGCGCCTGACCGGTCGAGCCCGGCGACCGGATTTTACGCCGTGCCGCCATTCCGGGATTGGTCTAGTAAGTCCCGGACCGGAGGGACGTGCAGGGCAGCGGGGAGATCATGTCGGAGAACCCACGGAGGATCGCGACTCTCGGGACGCTGTCCGAAGGCATGCCCATCCCCTTCGGCGGAGACCGGCTGACCTTCGTGCCCGGGGCCCTGGCCGAAGCCTTCCGACCCGGTGATCGACTCATCGTGGTGCAGGACACTGGCGACCTGCTTCACGTCCCGGGAAGTGTGTTCGACGAGGTGAGCCGCGCCACTGCGGCCGCGGCGGAAGCCTTCAGCGCCCTCGCCGAGGTTCCGGATTCCGCGATTTCCGAATTCTTCGAGGCCCTCGCCCGGCGCATCGAAAGTGACGCTGTCTGGGGCCGATTCGCCGCCGCCAACGCAGCGGATGTCGAGTCCGCCCGGGCGAGGGGGCGGTCAACGACCCGGCTGGCCGTCACCGAGGCCATGCGCCGGGACATGGCTGCAGGCCTGAGGTCCTGGCGTGACAGTCCGACGGGAAGGAACCGGGTGCTGGAGACAATCTCCCATGCCGGTTGGAGCGTGGAGCAGGTGTGCGCACCGCTGGGCGTCGTGGGCTTCGTCTTCGAGGGCCGGCCCAACGTCTTTGCAGACGCCGCGGGGGTTCTGAGGACCGGCAATGCGGTCGTCTTCCGGATCGGCTCCGACGCGCTGGGCTGCGCCAGGGTCCTGATGAGAGAGGCGGTGGCGCCCGCCCTCGAGGCGGCCGGCCTGCCAGCCGGGGCGATGAGCCTGGTGGACTCCGCAGAGCGATCTGCGGGATGGGCCCTTTTCGCCGACCGCCGCCTTGCCCTCGCGGTGGCTCGCGGTTCCGGTCCTGCGGTCGCGCAGCTGGGGGCCATTGCCCGGCAGACCGGGACGCCCGTCAGCCTCCATGGCGCCGGCGGAGCCTGGATGGTCGCCGACGAGAGCGCCAACGCCGATCGGTTCCGGGAACTGGTCTTTCACTCCCTCGATCGGAAGGTCTGCAACACTCTCAATGTCTGCGTGATCCTGGAGTCGCGCGCCGCAGAGCTTGTCCCGGTCTTCCTGGAGGCCCTAGAATCTGCGGGGCGCCGGCGGCGAGGCTGTCGTCTGCACGTGGCGCCCGGCGCCGAAGGCTATCTTCCGGCGCTGGGCTGGATGGGGGAGATGGCGGACGTGGTCCGCGCGGAGGGAACCGTCCGGGAGCCCCGCGCAGACCTGATCCCTGAGGCTGACCTCGCCCGCGAGTGGGAATGGGAGGAAAGCCCCGAGGTCAGCCTTGCCGTCGTCAGGGACCTGAGGGCGGCGATCGACCTGTTCAACAGATACGCGCCCCGCCTGGTGGCCACCCTTGTCGCCCAGGATCCGGCCGCGGTCGCGCGGTTCGAGTCTGGAGTGGAAGCGCCCTTCACCGGCGACGGCTTCACCCGCTGGGTCGATGGCCAGTTCGCCCTCAACCGGCCGGAGCTCGGCCTGTCGAACTGGGAAGGCGGGCGACTCTTCGCCCGGGGCGGCGTGCTGGCCGGCGACGGGGTGTTCACCGTCCGCACCCGAATGCGGCAGACCGATCCCAGTCTCGATCGCTCGGGCCCGGCCTCTCCGGCCAACCCGTCGCCAGGCCCCACCGGCGCCTGACATGTGGGAGCCTGGGCAGGTCAGGCGGCGATCCGGCGGCGGGCGTCCGGGCGCCCTCAGGCCGGGGTTCCTGCTGATGCGCGGAATGAGGGTCGGGCTTTATGGCGGGAGCTTCAATCCCGCGCATGAGGGGCACGCTCATGTCGCCGAGACGGCTCTCCGCAAGCTCGGTCTGCACAGGGTGATCTGGCTGGTGTCGCCGCAGAATCCACTGAAGAGCCGAGATCAGACGCGACCTCTGGAGCAACGCTTGGCGCGCGTCCGCGCCCTCGCCCGGGGACCGGGCATGATCGCCTCCGACATCGAGGCCCGGCTGGACACCCGCTTCACCCTGGACACCCTTCTGGCTCTCAAGACCCGTTTCCCCGGCGTCCGTTTTGTCTGGATCATGGGCGCGGACGGTCTCGCAGGATTCCATCACTGGAGAGGCTGGCGGCAGATCATGCGCGCACTGCCTGTGGCGGTCGTCGCGCGCCCGCCAATCTCCCTCAAGAGCCGGTTCTCGCCCGCAGCGCGGCGCTTTAGCTCAGCGCGGCTCTCCACCCAGCGAGCGCCGGGCCTGCACGATCAGAAGCCGCCCGCATGGATCTTCCTTCACGGTCCGCTCCACTTTCAGTCCTCAACGGCCCTGCGCGAGACGGCGGCGGCTGAGTCGCCACGTCACGGCTGACCATCGCTCATGTCTGTGCTATTGAACGTCCTTGTCGTGACAAAACAGGAGTTGCTCCGCTGAGCCCCGACCGTGCGCAGACTGCGCAATCCGCCCCCGCCCAGGCCGCCGGGGCTATCCTTCCGCAAGGTGTTTCCGAGCTGGAGGAATTGATCCTGAATCGACTGGATGATGACCAGGCGCAGGACGTTGTCTTCATTGATCTCAAGGGCAAGAGCGCCATGGCGGACGGCCTGATTGTGGCGTCCGGCCGTTCGCATCGCCATGTCGGGGCCATCGCCGACCACCTTCTCAGGAGCCTCAAGGAACATGGCTATGGCCGGGCCCGCGTGGAGGGACTGCCGCACTGCGACTGGGTTCTGATCGACGCCGGGGACGTCATTGTCCATATCTTCCGCCCCGAGGTGCGGGCCTTCTACAATATCGAGAAGATCTGGTCGGTGGACTCCCCCGGACACCGCACCCCTGCCTGACGCGGGCCGGATCTGCGCTTGTGTCTGGACTCCTCCGCCGCCCGGCAGGCACGATCCGCCCCGGGGAGGACACCCACATGACCGGACCACCCGCCTCGAACCTGCTGGACCAGACCGCCGGCGCCCTGGCCGACGCCCACGCATACATGGAACTGCTGGACGCCCAGCTGGCCTTCCGCCGGCGCTGGGCCGCCCTTTTCGAGGCCTTCGACGTCGTGATCACCCCGACCTTCGGCGTCACTTCGTTTCCACACGAAGATGGACCGGAGACCTACGAACGCACCC
>JBJTEN010000248.1:0-15246 GCA_046092925.1 Phenylobacterium sp.
GGCCCTTGAATCGGCGGGCCGCCGGCAGCGATTCCGCCAGGTCGACGCTGGCGCTGACTGCGGCGTTGGGCGGAGGCTCGTCTTCCATGAAACTCATCTAGGCGTCCGCGCCGTCAAACGCCAGTTGCTCTTGGACGCGGAACCGGGCACGGGGGCCGCGTGACAGAACCCCGTTCCCCCACAGGCCTCCCGGCTCGCCGCGCCGCCCTGGACCTTCTCGCAGCCGCCCTTTCCCGCCGGGCGGGCCTTGAGGACGAACAGGCGGCGCCGGGACTGGCCGGGCTCGAGCCCAGGGACCGGGCTTTCGCGCGGATGCTGGTGCTGACGGTCCTGCGCCGGCTGGGCCCTATCGACCGGGCGCTGGATGCGCGAATTCCCCGAGCGCCCCCCGAGATCGTACGCAACATATTGAGGCTTGGCGCAGCCCAGGCCCTGGCCCTGGGCGCACCGCCCCACGCCGCAGTCAGCGCCAGCGTCGACCTGGCGGAATCGCTGCCGGCGGCCCGCCGATTCAAGGGCCTGGTGAACGCCGTCCTGCGCGGCCTCCTGCGTCAGCCGCCCGACCTCGATGACCCCGAGGTCCTGGCCCCCGACTGGCTCCTGGCCCGGTGGAGCGCCGCCTGGGGACGAGCGGAAGCCCTGGCCGTCGCCTCGGTGATCGCGACCGAGCCGGATACGGACCTGCTCGTCCGCGGCGAGCCGGGCCCGCTGGTCCAGGCGCTCGAGCTGACGCCTGTCGCCGCCGACACCTGGCGCAGCGCCCGTCGCGGCGAGGTCTCCGCCTGGGAAGGCTTCGCCGAAGGTCGCTGGTGGGTCCAGGACGCCAGCGCCGCCGTGCCGGCCCGCCTCCTGCGGCCGAGGCCCGGCCTGTCGGCCCTGGATATGTGCGCCGCGCCCGGGGGCAAGACCCTTCAACTTACCGACGCCGGCGCCCGTGTCACCGCCCTCGATCGCTCCGCCGCCCGGCTGCGCCGCCTGAGCGAGAACCTGGAGCGGACCGGCCTGTCCGCCGATGTGATCGCCGCCGACGCCGCCACCTGGGACGACGGGCGAACCTTCGACGCCGTCCTGCTCGACGCCCCCTGCAGCGCGACCGGGACCTTCCGACGCAATCCGGACGTGCTCTGGGCGGTGAGGCCCGGAGACATCGCAACCCTGGTCGCCGCGCAGTCGCGCCTTCTGGACGCCGCCGCCCGGCGGGTGAGCCCCGGAGGGCGACTGGTCTATTGCGTCTGCTCCCTTGAACCGGAGGAGGGCGAGGGCCAGGTCGCCGCCTTCCGGAAGCGGCACTCCGACTTCGCCCTGGATCCTATCGCGCACAGCGAGGGCGGCGCCCCGCCCGGAAGCCGTCGCGAAGACGGGACCCTGCGAATCCTGCCGACCCACCGCACCGGGGGGACGGACGGCTTCTACATCGCCCGCTTCGCACGACGGCCCAACCGGCGGGCCCGCCGGGACTTGGCTCAGGCGGCGGAGGCCGCTAAGTCCGCATCATGATTCCCCGCCCGAGCATCGCCCCCTCGATCCTCGCCGCCGATTTCGCCGGGCTGGGCGAAGAGGTCCGCGCCGTCCAGGCCGCCGGCGCCGACTGGCTGCACATCGACGTCATGGACGGTCACTTCGTGCCGAACATCACCCTGGGCCCGGACATCGTGAAGGCGCTGAAGCCGCACGCCGCCGTCCCCATGGACGTCCACCTGATGATCGCGCCGGTGGATCCCTACCTGGAGGCCTTCGTCGAGGCCGGGGCGGACATCGTCTCGGTGCATCCGGAGAGCGGCCCGCACCTGAACCGGACGCTCAAGCGCATCCGCCAGCTGGGCGCGCGGGCTGGCGTGGTCTTCAACCCCTCCACCTCGCCCTCGGTGATCGAGTGGATGAGGGACGCGGTGGACCGGCTCCTCGTCCGGTCCAGCAATCCCGGCTTCGGCGGGCAGACCTTCATGCATTCGCAGCTGGCCAAGATCGAGGCCCTGCGGCGAATGATCGACGCCAGCGGCAGGGACATCGTGCTGGAGGTGGACGGCGGGGTGACGCCGGAGACCGCGCGCCTGTGCGTCGACGCCGGCGCCACCGCCCTGGTGGCCGGGACGGCCGTCTTCCGCGGCGGGCCGGACGCCTACGCCGCCAACATCGCGTCCCTGAGGGGCTGACCGCCCCGCCGGTGGTTTCCCGGAATCGTCGGAGGCGCTAGAAGACCCTCGTCCGGCGTGACTGGCGACACAGGTGGGCCACCACCGGGGAGCGCACGGACGCCATTGCGCCGCTCGCCTGGGCCGACCTCCTGACCTCCAACGGAGCGCGCCATGCCCGCAGCCCCCGACTTCCCGCCCGCGCCTGACCGCGTCCCTGTCCGCCGCGCTCTGATCTCGGTCTCGGACAAGACCGGTCTTGTCGAGGCTGCACGCACCCTCGCGGAAATGGGCGTCGAGCTGGTCTCGACGGGGGGCACCCGCGCGGCCATCGCCGCCGCCGGCCTCGAAGTGAAGGACGTCTCGGACCTGACAGGCTTTCCGGAGATGATGGATGGCCGGGTCAAGACCCTGCACCCGGTGGTGCACGGGGGCCTGCTGGGGGTGCGCGACGCCCCGGCCCACGCCGCGGCCATGGCCGAGCACGGCATCGGCGGCATCGACCTCGTCTACGTGAACCTCTACCCCTTCGAGAAGACCGTGGCGGCCGGCGGCGACTTCGCCAGCGCCATCGAGAACATCGACATCGGCGGCCCCGCCATGATTCGCTCGGCGGCCAAGAACCATGGCTATGTCGCCGTCTGCACCGAACTGGAGGACCTTCAGGAGGTGCTGGCCGGGCTGGCGGCGGAGGGGACCACCTCCCTGGCCCTGCGCAAGTCCCTGGCGGCCCGGGCCTACGCCCGCACGGCGGCCTATGACGCGGCCATATCCACCTGGTTCGCCCGGGAGCTGGGCGAGACGGCGCCGAGGCGGCGGACCTTCTCCGGCAAGCTGGCCCAGACCATGCGCTACGGCGAGAACCCGCACCAGTCAGCGGCCTTCTACGTCGAGGAGTCGCCCCGCACCGGCGTGGCCACCGCCCGCCAGATGCAGGGCAAGGCCCTCAGCTACAACAACATCGCCGACACCGACGCGGCCATCGAGCTGGTCGCAGAGTTCGATCCGGCGAAATCGGCCGCCGTGGCCATCATCAAACACGCCAACCCCTGCGGCGTGGCCCTGGGGGCGGACCTCAAGACCGCCTACGCCCGGGCCCTGCAGTGCGACCCCGTCTCGGCCTTCGGCGGCATCGTGGCGGTCAACCGCCGCCGGGACGCGGCGGCGGCGAAGGAGATCATCAAGATCTTCACCGAGGTGGTCGTGGCGCCCGAGGCCGACGAGGACGCCATCGCCCTTTTCGCGAAGAAGAAGGACCTGCGCCTGCTGCTGACCGGCGGCATGCCCGACCCCCTCGCCCCGGGGGAGGTCTTCAAGCAGGTGGCCGGAGGGTTCCTGGTGCAGAGCCGCGACGCCTCGCGCCTGACGCCGGCGGACCTTAAGATCGTCACCAAGCGGCAGCCCACCCCCCAGGAGGTGGAGGACATGCTGTTCGCCTTCACCGTGGCCAAGCACGTCAAGTCCAACGCCATCGTCTTCGCCCGGGATGGTCAGACCGCCGGCATCGGCGCCGGCCAGATGAACCGCCGGGACTCCGCCCGTATCGCCGCCCTTCGCGCCGGCGAGGCCGCGGAACAGGCGGGCCTGCCCGAGAGCCTGGCAAAGGGGTCGGCCTGCGCCTCGGAGGCCTTCTTCCCCTTCGCCGACGGCCTGATCCAGGCGGCGGAGGCGGGCGCCACGGCGGTGATCCAGCCCGGCGGCTCAATCCGCGACGAGGAGGTCATCGCCGCCGCCGACGCCGCCGGCGTAACGATGGCCTTTACGGGCGTGCGGGTTTTCAGACACTAGTATCGGGACGGCGCTGCACGCGCCCTTGAAGGTGATTGAGATGATGCTGCTTAGACTCGCCGCGCTTGGGGCGCTGGTCTCGGTCCTGGGCTCCACCGACGCGCAAGCCGCCGCCCTGGAGACCGCAACTCGGCCCACGTCCGCCGAAAGGGTCGGGTCCGAAAGTGCGCCGGCCTGGACCACGGCGACCCGACGCCGGACAGCCAGCTTCCTCGAAAGCCAGAGGGTGACCTCGGGCGTGCTGGTGATCGCGGCGGATTCCGCCGCCTCTGTGGCACAGCGGGCGGCCCTTCTTCTGTCACCCGAAGCGGCGGCGGCGCTCAAGAAAGCCATCGAAACCGAGAAGTTCGGTTTCGGAAGCGGGGAGATGCTGGACTTGCGGGCGCTCGGCGGCCTGGACCGGGTGATTGTCCTCGGCTTGGGAGATGCGGCTCAGGAGGTGAATCTGAACTCGGCGGGCCAGGCCCTCGGTAGGTCCCTCTCCGAAGTACAGGGGCCGGTCACCGTAGCGGCGGGCCCCCTCACCGGCGCAGGACTGGCGGAGGTCGCGATCGGGTTCGGCATCGGGGAGTACCGGTCGGACCTCCTCAAGGGCGGCCGCAATCCGGCGGATCCGGGGGCCGTTGTCTTCACGGGGTCAGGGGCGAAGGAAGCCGGCGCGATTTACCGGACCCGCGGCCTCGCCCTGGTCGAAGCGATCCAGTGGGCCCGGGACGTCTCCAACCTGCCGGCCAACCTGATGTATCCGCAGACCTTTGTCGAAAGCGCCTGGGCGGCCTTCGCAGGGGTTCCCGGGGTCAGCTTCGAAGTGCTTGACGAGGCGGCGATCCGCCGGCTGGGCATGGGCGCCCTGTCCGGCGTGGGCATGGGCTCGGTCCGGCCGCCGCGCCTGCTGGTCGTCCGCTACCGGGGTGCGGAGGCCGCTGCGGAGCGGCCTCTGGTCTTCGCCGGCAAGGGCATCACCTTCGACAGCGGCGGCCTGTCCATCAAGCCGTCTTCCGGCATGTTGAACATGAAGATGGACATGTCCGGCGCCGCTTCGGTCATGGGCGCCGTTCTCGCCCTCGCCAAGTCCGGCGCCCCGGTGAATGTGGCGGCGGTCGCCGCCCTCGCCGAGAACATGCCCGATGGCGGCGCCATCCGCCCGGGCGATGTCCTCACCGCCATGAACGGCAAGACCATCGAGATCATCTCCACCGACGCGGAGGGAAGACTCGTCCTCGCCGACGCTCTCGTCTGGTCCGAGCGCAATCTGAAGCCGGCGGCCATTGTCGATCTGGCGACGCTCACCGGAGCCATCCGGACCGCCCTGGGAGACGACTACGGCGGTCTCTTTGGCCGCAGCGACGCCCTGATGGACCGGCTGATGACCGCCGGAGAGCAGACCGGGGAACGCCTCTGGAAGCTGCCCCTGCATCCCAGCTACGCCGCCGATACGGCCTCCACCATCGCCGACATCAAGAACAGCGGTGAAGGCGGCGCCGGCGCGGGGACCGGCGCCTGGTTCATCGGCGAGTTCGTCAGCCGGGATGTCCCCTGGGCGCACATCGACATCGCAGGCGTGGCCTACGGGAATGCGAATACGGTCAAGCCAGCCGGTTCGGCGGCGTTCGGAGTGCGGCTCCTAGACCGGTTCGCCCGGGACTGGGGACGATAGCGCTCAGGCCTCAGACCGTATCGACCATGACGATCTCGGCGTCCTCAAGGGCGGTGATATGCAGCCGCGGCTCCTCCGCGATCGCAGCGCCGTCCCGGGTCCCGACACGAACCCCGTTGACCTCCACAGCGCCCCGGGCGGGCACCAGGTAGGCGCGCCGGTTGTCCGCAAGCGCATAGTCCAGGCTGTCGCCGGCCTTCAGTGTGGCGCCCAGGACGCGCCCCGGGGTGCGGATCGGAAGGGCCTCGGCGTCCTCCGGGAAACCGGAGGCCAAAGCCATGAACCGGCCCGCGCGCTCGCCCCGCGGGAAGGGTCGGGCGCCCCAGGACGGCGCCCCGCCCGACATGGACGGCAGGATCCAGATCTGGAAGAGCCGGGTGACTCCGGGCTCAAGGTTGAACTCCGAGTGGCGGATCCCGGATCCTGCGCTCATGACCTGAACGTCGCCAGCCTCGGTGCGCCCGCTGTTGCCCAGGCTGTCCTGATGGCTGATGGCGCCCTCCAGGACATAGGTGATGATCTCCATGTCCTGGTGGGGATGAGGCGCAAAACCGCTGTTCGGCTGGATGGCGTCATCGTTCCAGACGCGCAGGGCGCCCCAGTTCATGCGGGCGGGATCCTGGTATCCGGAGAAGGAGAAGTGGTGGCGGGCTTGCAGCCAGCCGTGATCGGCGCCGCCAAGGGTTTCAAAGGGTCTCAGTTCGATCATGGGTGCGCTCCGGGATCTGGGGCTTTGTCCTTGCAGACGCAGAGATAGTCGCTAGCAGAAGCACAGAAATCGAAACTTTGGAAAATCATCGTTTCCATGAGTAAACTACCCGATCTTGAAGCCCTGGCGATGTTCGCCCGTGTGGCCGAGCTGAGATCATTCACCGCCGCCGCCGCCAGCCTCGGCGTTTCCAAGGCCACCGCGTCCAAGGCGGTGAGCCGGCTGGAGGCGCGCCTGGGGACGCAGTTGATTCACCGGACGCCCCGAAGGTTCTCCTTGACCGATGCAGGAAGGTCCCTGGCGCAGGCGGCCGCCTCCATGCTCACTGCGGCCGAAGCGGCTGAGGCGGGCGCCCTGGACCAGGCCGTCCGCCCCTGGGGCCGGATTCGAATGTCCGCCCCGATGTCCTACGGACTGGACCATCTGGCGCATATCCTGCCGGAGTTCCTGTCCGCGCACCCCGGGATCTCTCTCGACCTGCAGCTTTCGGACGAAGTGGTGGACCTTGTCGGCGATGGCTTCGACTGCGCCCTCCGGATCGCCGTCCTGCCCGACTCGCGCCTGACCGCCCGGAAGCTGAGAGCGGTCCAGCTGCGCCTGCTGGGATCACCCGCCTATCTCGAACGACGCGGCCATCCGGAACGGCCGGAGGACCTCGAGGCGCACGACTGCCTCGGCTACGCGCACCGCGGAGAGGGCCAGATCTGGCGCTTCACTGGTCCCGGGGGCGAGGAAAGGGTCCACCGGCCAAGAGGTCCGCTGACGGCCAACAACGCCGACGCCCTGAGGGCTTCGCTGCTGGCGGGGCTTGGACTGGCGGTCCTGCCGGACTTCGTCGTGGACGAGGACATCGCGGCGGGGCGGCTTGAATCGGTGATGACGGACTGGAGAGCGCCGGAGATCGGCATGCACCTTGTCACGCCCGGCGGGGGCCCGCGACCGGCCCGGGTCATGGCCCTGATCCAGTTCCTGACGCGCAGGCTTGGTCGGCCGCTCCAGGCTAGAACGGCCGGGGCCTGACGCCGTTGGCGCTGAAGTGGGCCAGCATCCGCGCCCAGGCGTCCTGGGCGGCCGCAGGATCGTAGCTGGTCCGGTAGTCCGCGTGAAAGCCATGCTGGCTATCCGGATAGACGATGATCTGGCTTCCTGTCTTGCGGGCCGCGGCAAGGGCGTTGCGCATCGCCTCGACATCCGCGAGCGGAATCCCCTGATCCTTTCCGGCGTAGAGTCCGATCACCGGCGCACGCAGCTGATCGACGCCCTGAAGCGGCCAGGGCCGGTTGGGTTCGCCCAGGAACTCACCCGGCTTCGGCGCTGTAAGACGGCCGTACCAGGCGGCCCCCGCGCGGAAGTCGGGCATGCGCTGGCAGGCGAGCCAGACGATCGCCCCGCCCCAGCAGAATCCGGTGATCGCGAGCCTGGACCTCTCGACGTAAGGCTGGGCTTTCAGGAAGCGAACCGTCCCGGCGAGGTCATTGAAGATCTGCTTGTCGGTCGCAGCGCTGACGATCCGGCGGATCTGATTGAAATCGTTGGTTTTCGATGGGTCGCCGGAGCGAACGAACAGGTCGGGAGCAATGGCGACATAGCCTGCCCGGGCCAATCTCCGGCAGACATCCCGGATGTATTCGTGAAGGCCGAACACCTCCGAGATCACCACCACTGCGGCGAACCGTCCGCGCGCATCGGGCCGGGCGAGATAGGCTGGCGCCATCCGGTCGCCGACGTCGACCTCCACCTCGCCGGCCACAAGGCCTGCGGTGTCCGTGGTGATGGTCTGCGCCTCGGCGGAGAAGGCATAGAGCGCGTAGCCCCCAAAGGCGGCCAGCGCCAACCGCCGCCGGGTCATCTCCAGATCTTCTGGCTGGGTTCCCTCCGGTCGGGTCAAGGTCTTCATGGTGCGCACCTCCCTCGCCGGCTGACGCCGACAAAGGTCATTTGGCGATCCCGAAAGCCTCTGTCAAAGCCCCTGGCGACAGAAGCCCTGCGGGTCTTTCTATCCTCGGCCAGCGGCGGCATTCTGGGAACGCGATGAAACCGAGATCCATGCCGCCCTGGACCGTCCGCTGTCTCACCTCGGCGGAGGTCGACCTCGCGGCGAGCGTGTTCGGAGCCGCCCTTGATGTTTCGCGGGTGCGGATCCTGGCCATCCCTTTCTGGCGGAGAGCCTTCGCCGCGGGCGGCTCTCTCATTGTCTGGCCGGCGCGATTCGCCCCGGGAGACTTCGGCACAGCCCGCCCGTCGACCCAGTCAGAACTGATCCACGAGCTGACCCACGCCTGGCAGGCCCAGATCGGCGTGAACCTTATCCTCGCCAAGCTCAGGGCCGGCGACGGCCCTGGAGCCTACGATTACGCCCTGGCCGGCGACAGCGACTTTGGAAGTTTCAATATCGAGCAGCAGGCGATGATCCTGCAGCACGCCTTCCTCGCCGCCCGATCACAGCCGGCGCCCTTCCCGGCGGAACGCTATGCCGCCGTCCTGGCGAACACCCCCTTCGCCGGAGCCCTAAGCCCCCTTGCCGCCTAGGGACTTTCCCCTTGCGCAAAGCCGCTTCCGCACCATATCGCAGAGCGACGGCGTGGTTCCAGAAGGACCCGTCGGCGACCCTGAACTGTTCAAGGGGGCCGCAGGAAGGAGGGGTGCTTGGCGACGAGGCTCCTCAGCGCGGTCCGCCAAATAGGAGCGTTTGAGACTCATCATGAGCAAGATCATCGGCATCGACCTCGGGACCACCAATTCCTGTGTCGCGATCATGGACGGCAAGACGCCGAAGGTGATCGAGAACGCGGAAGGCGTCCGCACCACGCCTTCGGTGGTGGCCTTCCTCGAGGACGGCGAGCGCCTCGTCGGCCAGCCGGCCAAGCGCCAGGCCGTGACGAACCCCGCCAACACCCTCTTCGCCATCAAGCGTCTGATCGGCCGGAACTACAACGATCCGCTGGTGGAGAAGGACAAGGGCATGGTGCCCTACGACATCGTCAAGGGCCCGACCGGCGACGCCTGGGTCAAGGCCCAGGGCAAGGACTATTCCCCGCAGCAGGTCTCGGCCTTCATCCTGCAGAAGATGAAGGAAGCCGCCGAGCAGCACCTCGGCGAGAAGGTCGACAAGGCGGTCATCACCGTCCCGGCCTACTTCAACGACGCCCAGCGCCAGGCCACCAAGGACGCCGGCAAGATCGCCGGCCTCGAGGTCCTGCGGATCATCAACGAGCCCACCGCGGCGGCGCTCGCCTACGGCCTTGAGAAGAACGACGGCAAGAAGATCGTGGTCTACGACCTCGGCGGCGGCACCTTCGACGTCTCGGTCCTGGAGATCGGCGACGGCGTCTTCGAGGTGAAGGCGACCAATGGCGACACCTTCCTGGGCGGCGAGGACTTCGACCTCCGCGTCGTCGACTTCCTGGCCGAAGACTTCAGGAAGGAGACCGGCGTCGACCTGCGGAACGACAAGCTGGCCCTGCAGCGCCTCAAGGAAGAGGGCGAGAAGGCGAAGAAGGAACTGTCCTTCACCGCCCAGTACGAGGTGAACCTGCCCTTCATCTCGATGAACGCCTCCGGGCCCCTTCACCTGAATATCAAGCTGACCCGCGCCAAGCTGGAGTCCCTGGTCGATGACCTGGTCTCCAAGACCCTCGGCCCCTGCGAGCAGGCCCTGAAGGACGCCGGGTTGAAGAAGTCCGAGATCGACGAAGTCATCCTGGTCGGCGGCATGACCCGCATGCCCAAGGTGGTCGAGACCGTGAAGGCCTTCTTCGGCCGTGAGCCGCACACCGGCGTCAACCCCGACGAGGTGGTGGCCCTGGGCGCGGCCATCCAGGCCGGCGTCTTGCAGGGCGATGTCAAGGACGTGCTCCTGCTGGACGTCACGCCCCTGACCCTGGGCATCGAGACCCTGGGCGGCGTCTTCACCCCGCTCATCGAGCGCAACACGACCATCCCAACCAAGCGATCGCAGACCTTCTCCACGGCCGACGACAACCAGTCGGCGGTGACCATCCGGGTCTTCCAGGGCGAACGCCCCATGGCGGCGGACAACAAGATGCTGGGCCAGTTCGACCTGGTCGGCATCCCGCCGGCGCCGCGCGGCGTACCCCAGGTCGAGGTGACCTTCGACATCGACGCCAACGGCATCGTCAACGTCTCGGCCCGGGACAAGGCGACCAGCAAGGAACAGTCGATCCGGATCCAGGCCAATGGCGGCCTTTCGGATGCGGATATCGAGGCCATGGTCCGCGAGGCCGAGGCCAACAAGGCCGAGGATGAAAAGCGCAAGGCGGTGGTCGAAGCCCGCAATCAGGCCGAAGCCCTGATCCACTCCACCGAAAAGGCCCTGGGTGAGCATGGCGACAAGGTCGGCGAGACTGAGAAGTCGGCCATAACCAGCGCGATCGAGGACCTGAAGAGCGTTCTGGATGGCGGTGACGCCGAACTCATCACCACCAGGACCCAGGCGCTGGCCCAGGCGTCCATGAAGCTCGGGGAGGCGATGTACGCCGCCCAGCAGGCCGGGGACGGCGGCGCCGGCCGCGGCGGCGCGGACGACGTGGTCGACGCCGAGTTCGAGGAAGTCACCGACGACGGCAAAAAGGCCTGAACCTGACCGGGACACGGCCCCGCCCCGAACAGGAGCGGGGCCGCAATCCTTTCGGAAAGACGCACCGGAACGCCTGACGCCTCATGCGCGACTATTATGAAATCCTAGGCGTGCCCCGCGACAGCGACGAGGCCGCCCTCAAATCGGCCTTCCGCAAGCTGGCCATGGAGCACCATCCTGACCGCAACGGCGGTTCGGAGGAATCCGCGGGCCGGTTCAAGGAGATCAACGAGGCCTATTCGGTCCTCTCCGACCCGAAGAAGCGGGCCGCCTACGACCAGTTCGGCCACGCCGGCGTCAACGCCGCCCAGGGCGGTGGCGGGGCCGGCTTCACCGACATCAACGATATCTTCTCGGAGGTCTTCGGCTCCGCTTTCGGCGACATGTTCGGCGGCGGCGCACGACGGGGCGGACCGTCACGGGGACAGGACCTGCGCTACGATCTCGAGATCACGCTCGAACAGGCCTATGGCGGTTCAGAGGTCGAGATCACCGCCGCCACGGCGATGACGTGCGAGGCGTGCGACGGGGACGGAGCCAAGCCGGGCGCCAGCGCTACGACCTGTCCGACCTGCGGCGGCGCCGGCCGGATTCGCGCCTCGCAGGGCTTTTTCGCCATCGAACGCACCTGCCCGCGCTGTAACGGGGAAGGCCGGATCATCAGCGACCCCTGCACCACCTGCCGCGGCCATGGCCAGGTCCGGAGGAACCGGACCCTCCAGGTGCGTATTCCCGCCGGCGTGGACGACGGCGCCCGGATCCGGCTGGCGGGAGAGGGAGACGCAGGCGCCAGGGGCGGCCCCCGCGGCGACCTCTACATCTTCGTCTCCGTCCGACCGCACGATCTCTTCGAGCGCGAAGGGCTGGACCTGCACTGCACTGTTCCCGTCCCCATGACCACCGCCGCCCTCGGCGGCGAGATCGAGGCGCCGTGCCTGCTCGATGGCGCCGAGTCGCATGGCCGTCTCTCGGTCAAGGTGCCGGAAGGCTCCCAGACAGGCCGCACTGTGCGGATCAGGGGGCGCGGAATGCCCGCCCTGCGCAGCCGGGAGCGGGGCGATCTGGTCGTCGAGCTCTTCGTCGAAACTCCGACCCGGCTGAGCGCCCGCCAGCGGGCTCTGATGCAGGAGTTCGCCGACCTCTGCGGGGAACAGCAGCACCCGGAGTCCAGCGGCTTTCTGAACAAGGCCCGGAAGTTCTGGGAAGACGTCACAGGCGGGTGACTCCGGGCTTCGGCTCCAACCTCTCGGGGCCCGAGGTCGCCGATCCCTCACTGCGACCGGGACCGCTCCGCTTGCGGGACGGGCCCGCTGGGCCTAACCCGAGATTGCAGCGGCGTCAGCCTCGCCGGTTCGGATCCGCAGGGCCTTTTCGAGGTCCATGACGAAAATCTTGCCGTCGCCGATCTTCCCAGTGTTGGCGCTGCGCGTGATGGCCTCGACCACGGCGTCGGCGATATCAACAGGCGCCGCGATCTCCAGCTTGACCTTCGGCAGGAGTTTCACCTCGTACTCGGCCCCGCGGTAGACTTCCGTCTTGCCCCGCTGACGTCCGTAGCCACGCACCTCCGTAACGGTCAGGCCCGACGCACCGACCTCGGTAACCGCTTCGAGGACCGCGTCCAGTCGGCTTGGCTTGATCACGGCGACGATCATCTTCATGGGCGGCCTCCGGGGGTTTGGGGCCAGACTAACGCTGATCACGGCCGCCGGCCAAGCCCACGCGCGTCAGCGACCGGCGAGATCCAGGAGATACTGGCCATAAGCGGTCTTCGAGAGCGCCTCGCCAGCCCTTCGGACCTGGTCCGCGTCGATGAAGCCGTTCAGGAAGGCGATCTCTTCAATGCAGGCGATCTGCAGGCCCTGGCGCTTCTGAAGGGTGCGCACCAGTTCGCTGGCCTCGAGGAGACTGTCGTGGGTGCCTGTGTCCAGCCAGGTGAAGCCGCGGTCCATCTTCTGCACGAAGAGGTCGCCCCGTTCCATGTAGAGGCGGTTGAGGTCGGTGATCTCCAGCTCGCCCCGGGCCGAGGGCCGCACCTTGCGAGCCAGGGCCACGACGTCGCGGTCATAGAAGTAGAGGCCGGTCACCGCCTGACGCGATCGCGGGCGGGTGGGCTTTTCCTCCAGGCTCAGGGCGCGGCCCGAGCCATCCAGCTCGACCACACCATAGGCTTCCGGTCTTTCGACCTCATAGGCGAAGATGGTGGCGCCGGTCTCCCGGGATGCGGCGGCGTCCAGCAGGCCGGACATGCCCGCGCCGAGAAAGATATTGTCCCCGAGGATCAGGGCGGCGCGGTCACCCGCCAGGAAGTCCTCGCCGATCAGGAAGGCCTGGGCGAGGCCGTCAGGGCTGGGCTGAACGGCGTAGGACATGCGTACGCCGAACTGCGAGCCGTCCCCGAACAGGCGCTGGTAGTTCCCGAGGTATTCCGGCGAGGAAATGATCAGCACATCCTGGATCCGCGCCTGCATGAGGACGGACAGGGGATAGTAGATCATCGGCTTGTCGTAGATCGGCAGGAGCTGCTTGTTGACCGCCAGGGTGGCGGGGTGAAGCCGTGTGCCGGCGCCTCCCGCCAGGATGATGCCCTTCATGCGCGGTTCCCCTCCTCCTGGGCGGCGGTGATCAGGCGGCCGACCACTTCGTCCGCCGTTTCCGTCCAGGGACGTGGCGCAAGGTCGAATGTGCGGGTGAACCGCGTGGTGTCCAGCCGGGAGTTCGCCGGGCGCCGTACCGGTGTCGGCCAGTCGGATGAGGCGATGGACGAGAGGGCCGGAACCTTCAGGCCTGCCGCCTCCGCTCGCTGAAAGACCCGCGAGGCCAGGCCGAACCAGGTGGTCTCGCCCGCCCCGGCGAAGTGGAAGACGCCGGAGGGCGCAACCGGGTCGCCGAGCCGGGCGCAGACAGCGCCAACCGCAGCGGCGATATCAAGGGCCGAGGTCGGGCAGCCAAGCTGATCATCCACCACCGAGAGGGTCTCTCGCTCGGCGCCGAGGCGCAGCATGGTCCGGACGAAGTTGTTCCCCCAGGGGCTGAAGACCCAGGCGGTTCGCAGGATCACGTGACGCGGGTTGAGCGCGGCCACAGCGATCTCACCCGCCGCCTTGGAGGCGCCGTAGACGCTCACCGGTCCGACCGGGTCATCCTCTCGGTAGGGCCGGTCCAACCCCCCATCGAACACATAGTCCGTTGAAATGTGGACCAGGGGCGAACCCTGCTCGGCGCTGGCCCGCGCGAGGGCGGCGGGGCCGCGCGCATTGGCCGCCCAGGCTTCGGCGGCGTGGGCTTCAGCCGCATCCACCGCTGTCCAGGCGCCGGCGTTGACGATGGCCGCCCAGGGGCGGGCGGCGACCCAGCGCGCCACCGAGGCGGCGTCGGCCAGGTCCAGCTCGGCCCGGGACGGAGCCACGAGTTCGAAGCCCGGGGGCGGGGCTTCGCGCAGGGCGCGGCCGACCTGTCCGGAACCGCCGGTAAGCAGAATGGCGCGAAGGCCGGAGCCAGTCATGGCGAAGCTTCAGGCCGCCCGGCCCGGGGGACGGGCGCAGCGCCCGATCAGCCCTCGGCGCCGTCGTCGGCGGCGCCCGCACGGTCAGCGGCCGCCTGGGTCCGTTCCGCGGCGGTCATCTGCCTCTCGGCGATCCGCGCCGACTTCCCGCGACGGTCGCGCAGGTAATAGAGTTTGGCCCGACGCACGACGCCGCGGCGCTTGACCTCGATGCTCTCGATGTTGGGCGAGTGGATCGGGAAGATCCGCTCGACGCCTTCGCCGAAGGAGATCTTGCGGACCGTGAAGCTCTCGTTGATGCCCTGTCCCTGGCGGGCGATGCAGACGCCCTCATAGGCCTGGACGCGCTCACGCTCGCCTTCCTTGATGCGGACGTTGACGCGGAGGGTGTCGCCGGGGCGGAAGGCCGGGATGGCGCGCTTGGCGGCCAGGCGGTCGGCTTCTTCCTTTTCCAGTTCCTGGATCAGGTTCATGGGTCAGTCCTTTCGTACCGGGCTTTACTCGCCCTTTGCCTGTTGATTGGCGAGCCAGGCGGCCCAGAGGTCCGGACGCCGTTCCCGCGTGGTGCGCTCCCGCTCCGCCCGGCGCCAGGCGGCCACCTGTGCGTGGTGGCCGCTGAGCAGGACCTGCGGAATTTCAAGTCCCTCGAACGTCCGCGGTCGCGTGTACTGCGGATGCTCCAGGAGCCCGTCCTCGAAACTCTCTTCACTGAGGCTTTCCGCCTGGCCGAGGACGCCGGGCACGAGCCTTACGCAGGCCTCGATGGTCACCAGGGCCGCCGCCTCGCCGCCGGCGAGGACCGCGTCTCCGACCGAGACCTCCTCGAACCCCCGGGCGTCGAGCACCCGCTGGTCCACC
>JBJTEN010000249.1:0-4362 GCA_046092925.1 Phenylobacterium sp.
GCACATGTAGGTGCAGACCTGTTCCCGGAGAGTTCCGGCGAAGACATAGGTGGTGAAGGTCAGCAGGGCGCAGAAGATGTAGGCTGTGGCGGGCGCCTCGCCGGTCCAGAACTGGACGAGCACGGACGGGGCGTCGTGGAAGTAGAAGATCCAGGCGCCGCCCGTTCCGAACCCTATGCCCAGCCAGACCAGGTGCTTGCCGGCCTTCCGCCAGGCCTTGTCGAGGGACCAGGGGGCGGCGTCCCGCCGCATGCGGGCGTTGCGGTCTCCCTCGAACATCCGTTCGACCTGGAGGAAGAGGTCCGTCCATATGGTCTGCGGACAGGCGTAGCCGCACCAGAGCCGCCCGAACAGCGAACTGGCCAGGAAAAGGGCCAGGGCGGCCATCACCAGAAGGCCTGTGATGAAATAGACTTCCTGCGGCCAGAACTGGAGACCGAACAGGTAGAAGCGCCGTCCCTCGAAATCGACGAGGACGGCCTGGTCGGGCAGGGCGCCGGGGCGGTCCCAGCGGATCCAGGGCGTGATGTAGTAGATGGCCAGGGTCGCGACCATCAGGCCCCATTTCAGGTCCCGCCAGCGGCCACGGACATGTTTGGGGTAGATCGGCGTGCGGGGCTTGTAGAGACCACCTCCGGAATCCCCGCGTCGCCTCGCCTTCTCGGCAGCCGAGGCGGGGCCTTTGTCCCGTCCTTCAGCCCGCGTCCGATCGATGACGACGGCCATGACCCTGACTCACTGACCGGCGGCGTTGGCGTGCACGTAGACGGCGAGGGCCTTGACCGTCTCGGGGTCCAGGTGCCCGGACCAGCCGGGCATCACCCCGTTGCGCCCGAAGTGGATCTGTTCACGGATATCCGCCCGGGCGGAACCGTAGAGCCACTCCCGGTCGGTGAGGTTGGGCGCCCCCTGCAGGGGGTCGCCAAGCCCGGACGGCCCATGGCAGGCGACGCAGTTGGCGGCATAGACCGGCGCCGCCCTCTGGACCGCAGCGGCGTTCGCCGGACGACCCGAGAGCGCCACGACGTATTCCGTCAGATCCCCGACCTGGGCGGGCGTCAGGAGCTGGTCCCGACCAAAGGCCGGCATCTGCGAGAATCGCGCCTGGGGGTGGCCCGAACGTATGCCGTACTGCAGGGTCCGGTGGATGTCCTCCAGCGTCCCGCCCCACAGCCAGACATCGTCCCGAAGGTTGGCGTAACCCTTGCCGCCGACGCCGCCGACGCCGTGGCAGGTGGCGCAGTTGTCCCCGAAGACCGACTGGCCCACCGCGAGGGCATGGGCCTGGAGTTCCGGGTCGCTCTCGATCTCCTGGAGGGAAGCGTCGGTCAGGCGGGCGTTCTGTTCGCCCCGGAGGGCCTTCAGCTTGTCCAGTTGCTCGACCAGTTCGGCCCTGTCGGACTTGCCGAGAACGCCGGGGGTATAGCCGGTCAGGCCTGGCCAGGCGGGCATCAGAATCCAGTATCCGATGGCGACGACGACGCTGGCGTAGAAGATCCAGAGCCACCAGCGCGGAAGGGGGTTGTCCAGTTCACGGATGCCATCCCACTCGTGGCCGGTTGTGGCGACGGGACCTTGGTCGTCTTGGGATTCAGGAGCCGACATGCTCGTCCTCGTCATCTCTCAGCGGCAGATGGGCCATGTCTCGGAAGGCCTCGCGGTTCTTGGGCCACAGGGCGTAGGCGACGCCGGCGAGGAAGATGACCACGAAGTAGATGGTGCCTCCCTGCTGGGCGAAGCGGGCGACCTGCTCATAGGTCAGGAAGCTCATCGCAGGTTCTCCGGTGCGTCCGCCTCATAGGTGCGGAAGTCGACCAGCGTCCCCAGCATCTGGAGATAGGCCACGAGGGCGTCCATCTCGGTCAGGCGGTCGGGATCGCCGTCGAAGTCGCGGCGGTTGACCTTCTCGCCGTAGTAGCGCGCGAGGCTGACGCCCGAGGCCGTCGGATCGACCTGGGCCTCCAGATCCGCCCGTGCGTTCTTCACGGCGGTCTCCGTATAGGGCACGCCGACCCGGTTCAGGGCCCTGAGCCGGGCCTCGATGTCGTCGACCTTGAGGTCCTTCTTCGCGAGGAAGGCGTAGGGAGGCATGATGGACTCCGGCACGACGGACCGCGGGTCGATCAGGTGCTGGACATGCCAGGCGTCGGAGTATTTGCCGCCCACTCGCGCCAGGTCAGGGCCCGTACGCTTGGAGCCCCACTGGAAGGGATGGTCGTACATGCTTTCCGCCGCCAGGCTGTAGGGGCCGTAACGCTCCACCTCGTCACGCAGCGGACGGATCATCTGGGAGTGGCAGACATAGCAGCCTTCGCGGACGTAAATGTCCCGGCCGGCCTGCTCCAGTGGGGTGTAGGGGCGCATCCCCCTCACCTTCTCGATGGTGCTCTCCAGGAAGAAGAGGGGGGCGATCTCGACCAGGCCGCCCACCGACACCACCAGAAGGATGCCCAGGACCAGAAGAAGGGAGTGGCGTTCAAGCTTTGAGTGTTTCTTCCACATGATTCCGTCCCCCTATGCCGCAGCCGCGACGATGGGACCGGAGGCCTCGGGCAGGACGGCGGGCGCCGGCTGCCGGATGGTCCGGTAGATGTTGTAGGCCATGATCACGGCGCCGGAGAGGTACATCAGGCCGCCGAGGGCGCGGATGATGTTGGCGATATGCTTGGCGGAGACTGTTTCCACGAAGCTGTTCGCCAGGAAGCCCTGCGGGGTGTACTCGCGCCACAGGAGGCCCTCGCCGATCCCTGACACCCACATGGCGGCGATGTAGAGCAGCAGGCCCAGGGTCGCGATCCAGAAGTGCCACTCCACTTGGGCGTTGGAATGGAGCCGGTCCTTCTTCCAGAGCCAGGGCACGAGGCAGTAGATCGCCCCGAAGCTGATGAAGCCGACCCAGCCGAGGGCGCCGGAGTGCACGTGGCCGATGGTCCAGTCCGTATAGTGGCTGAGGGCGTTCACCGCCCGGATGGACATCAGCGGCCCTTCGAAGGTGGACATGCCGTAGAAGCCGACGGCCACCGCCATCATGCGCAGGACCGGGTCCGTCCGGAGCTTGTCCCAGGCGCCTGACAGGGTCATCAGGCCGTTGATCATGCCGCCCCAGGAGGGCATCCACAGCATGATCGAGAAGGTCATGCCGAGAGTCTGCGCCCACTGCGGAAGGGCCGTGTAGTGCAGGTGGTGAGGACCCGCCCAGATATAGATGAAGATCAGCGACCAGAAGTGGACGATGGAGAGGCGATAGGAATAGACCGGCTTCTCCGCCCGCTTCGGCACGAAATAGTACATTATGGCCAGGAAGCCGGCGGTGAGGAAAAAGCCCACCGCGTTGTGGCCGTACCACCACTGGGTCAGGGCGTCCTGGACCCCCGCGAACAGCGAGTAGCTCTTGGTCCCCAGGAGGCTGACCGGCAGGGACAGGTTGTTGACGATGTGCAGCAGGGCCACCGTCACGATGAAGGCGAGATAGAACCAGTTCGCCACGTAGATGTGGGGCTCCTTTCGCTTCCAGATCGTGCCGAGGAAGACGAGGAGGTAGGCGACCCACACGATGGTCAGCCAGAGATCCACGAACCATTCCGGTTCCGCGTACTCCCGGCCCGCGGTGATGCCGGCCAGGTAGCCGACGGCCGCCATGACAATGAAGAGCTGGTAGCCCCAGAAGACGAACCAGCCCGCCAATCCCCCCGCAAGGCGCGCTCGGCAGGTCCGCTGGACGACATAGAAGGAAGTGGCGATCAGGGCGTTGCCGCCGAATGCGAAGATGACGCCCGAGGTATGGAGCGGGCGCAGCCGACCGAAGTTCAGCCAGCCATGGTCGGGGAGATAGAAGATCCGCGGCCAGGCGAGCTGGAGGGCGATCACGACTCCCACCAGCATGCCGACGATCGCCCAGAATACCGTAGCGATGGCGCCGGCCCGGATGACTCCGTCCTCATACCGGCCGGGATCGGCGTGGTAGCGCCCGTTGGCCACGCCCACCGTGAGCGCCGCCGCCGCGGCGAGGGCCGCAAAGGTGAAGATCCAGCCCTCGAGCCTGAACAGCGGATCAGGCGAAAGCGCCGTCGCCATCAGCGCCAGGAAGGCGCCCGCCGCCGAGATGATCAGCAGGGCCACCGCGCCGGGCGGCGAGTCCTGCTGGGCTGCAATATCCGTCATGACCCGCGAGTCCCCAGTCGTCGTTCGGGGAATCCTGCCGCAGCGGAGGACCGGGAACCTTGATCTAGGCTCAGGACTCATTGTTCACAACCACCAGATGACGGTTGCGGCTATGGAGATGGCGGACATGAATGTGTGGGCGCATCGGTCGTAACGGGTGTGGATGCGTCTCCAGTCCTTGATCCGGCCGAACATGTTTTC
>JBJTEN010000250.1:0-2815 GCA_046092925.1 Phenylobacterium sp.
CGTGCGGCGAGACCCGCGCCGGGTCTATGCCAGCCTCGACGGCGGCCTCGGACAGGAGCTGGGCGAACCGCCTCGGCGTCAGCCGCCCGCCCTGGCCGCCCGAGGGAAAGAGCCAGGGGTTGGCGGCGTCCCCCTTGGGCAGGGTCGAGGCCCGGACCTCCAGCCAGGCCCGGACGGCGGCCCTGGCCGCGTCGTTCAGGGGGGCGAGGCGTTCCTTGCCGCCCTTGCCGCGGATCATCAGGAAGTCCGGGCCGCGCGCCAACTGGGCGAGGGTCAGGCCCGTCAGCTCGGAGACGCGCAGGCCGCCGGCATAGGCCAGCTCGATCATGCAGGCGAGGCGCAGGCCCCTCACAGCGTCCCGGGCCGAGGCGGCGGCGATCAGGGCGGCGGCCTCCTCGCGGCTCAGCACCCTGGGCAGGGGCCGGCCGCGGCGCGGCGCCTCCACCCGGCGGGAAGGGTCGTCGGGGCGCCAGCCCTCTCCCAGGACGAAGCGGTAGAACTGGCGAAGCGCCGCCCGCCGCCGCGACGCCGTGGCGGGGGAAAGGCCACGGCGGCCCAGGTCGGCGAAGTAGGCCTCGACATCCTCGGCTGACGCGCTGGCGAGGGAGAGGCCGCGTCCGGCGAGGAATTCCGCGGCGTCGGCAAGGTCGCGTTCGTAGGCGCGCAGGGTGTTGGCCGCCGCCGCCCGCTCGACGGACATCATCTCCAGGAAAGCCTCGGCCCAGCCCTCGCCGCTCATGGTCCCCGCTCCCGGGCGCGCGCACCCGCCCAAATCTGGCTGATCCTAGCGCTTGCGGGGCGGCTGGTGTAGAACCGGGCTTCCTCATGGACCCGTCAGACCCATTGCGCGCCCGGACCATCACCCTCGTGGGTCTGATGGGTTCGGGCAAGTCCAGCGTCGGCAAGCGCCTCGCCCAGGCCCTCGACCTGCCCTTCCGCGACGCTGACGAGGAGGTGGAGGCGGCGGCTGGCCAGTCCATACCCGAGATCTTCGCCCAGCTGGGCGAGCCCGCCTTCCGGGACGGCGAGCGCCGGGTCATCGCGCGCCTGCTCGAGGGGCAGCCCCTGGTCCTGGCCACCGGCGGCGGCGCCTTCATGAACCCGGACACGCGGGCCCTCATCAAGGCGCGGTCGACCTCCGTCTGGCTCAAGGTCGACCTGCCCGTCCTCGCCAGGCGCGTCGCCCGCAAGGACAACCGGCCCTTGCTGACAGGGCGGGATCCCATGACCGTGCTGAAGGAGCACGCTGAGGTCCGCTATCCCGCCTATTCGGAGGCCGACATCACCGTCGAGACCGGGGACTCGCCCCACCAGGTCACCGTCGAACAGGTCATCCGGGCGCTCGGCGAATGGCAGGCGCGCACCACCGCATGATCCGCTCGATCCCCGTCGACCTCGGCGCGCGCGCCTATGAGGTCCTTCTCGGCCCCGGCCTTCTGGAGGAAGCCGGCGCCCGCCTTCGACCCCTCGCCCGGCGCGACCGGATCGCCGTCGTTTCGGACCGGATTGTCTGGGGCCTGCACGGCGCGCGCCTAACCGCCGCCCTTGAACAGGCCGGCCTGGCGGTTCATCCGGTGGTCCTGCCGCCCGGCGAGCAGACCAAGAGCTTTTCCGGCCTGGAGACCCTGTGCGACGCGCTACTGGGCCTGGAGCTGGACCGGAGCGACCTGATTGTCGCCTTTGGCGGGGGCGTCATCGGCGACCTCGCCGGCTTCGCCGCGGCGATCTACAAGCGCGGTGCCGACTTCGTGCAGATCCCCACCACCCTGCTGGCGCAGGTGGATTCCTCAGTCGGAGGCAAGACCGCCATCGACACCCCGAGGGGCAAGAATCTTATCGGCGCCTTTCACCAGCCGCGGCTGGTCCTGGCCGATCTCGACGTCCTCTCCACCCTGCCCGACCGTGAGATGCGCGCCGGCTACGCCGAGGTGCTGAAGTATGGCCTGCTGGGCGACCGCAGCTTTTTCACCTGGCTGGAGGCGAACGCCGGGGCGGTGCTGGCGCGCGATCCCGCGGCGCTTGCCCGCGCCGTGGCGCGATCCATCGAGATGAAGGCCGAGATCGTGATCGCCGACGAGCGTGAGGCCGGACGCCGCGCTCTCCTGAACCTCGGCCATACCTTCGCCCATGCTCTGGAGGCGGAGACCGGCTATGGCGAGGCCCTGCTGCACGGCGAGGCCGTCGGCCTCGGGTCGGCCATGGCCTTCCGGTTCTCCGCCGCCGAGGGCCTGTGCAGCCCGGACGACGCCGACCGGGCCGTCGCGGCGATCGCGGCCTCTGGCCTCCCCTCCCGGCTGTCCGACCTGGCGGACCGGTCCTTCGCGGCCCAGGCCCTCTTGCGTCACATGGCCCAGGACAAGAAGGCCGAGGGCGGCCGGCTGACCTTCATCCTGGTCAGGGCCCTCGGCGAGGCCTTTGTCGCCAGGGACGTGGATGAGAACAGGATGCGCGACTTCCTGAGGTCTGAAGGAGCTGTCTGATGTGGGGCGTGATCCTGGGGCTGACCCCGATCATCTTCGGCCTGCTGGCGATCTCGGCGCTGTTTTCGGCGGCTGAAACCTCCCTGACCGGGGCCAGCCGCACCCGGATGCACCAGCTCGAACGCGAGGGCGACCGGGCGGCGGGACGGGTGAACCGCCTGCTCTCCGACCAGGAAACCATGATCGGGGCGGTCCTGCTGGGCAACAACCTGATCAACATCCTGGCCTCTGCGGTGACGACGGAGTTCGTCACCCGGGCCATTCCCGGCGCCCTTGGCGTGGCTGTGGCCACGGGCATCATGACCGTTCTTGTCCTGGTCTTCGCCGAGGTCCTG
>JBJTEN010000251.1:0-3918 GCA_046092925.1 Phenylobacterium sp.
TGCGTGTCCTTCGAAGACGTCCATTTCTCCTATAGCGAGGGGCCGGAGGTGCTTGCGGGCGTCAGCCTCTCCGTCACCCGCGGTGAGACGGTGGCCCTGGTCGGACCCTCCGGCGGCGGGAAATCGACCCTCCTGAACCTCATCCCCCGGTTCTACGACGTCACCGGCGGTCGGGTGACCCTGGACGGACGCGATGTTCGGGACCTGACCCTGGAGTCCCTCCGCCGCCAGATCGCCCTGGTCACCCAGGAGCCCTTCCTGTTCGACGACACGCTCAGGGCGAATATCGCCTATGCGCGCCCGGAGGCCACGCAGGCCGAAATCGAGGCGGCTGCCCGCGCCGCCGCCGCGCATGACTTCATCCTGGCCCTCCCGCAGGGCTATGAGACCCAGGCCGGAGAGGCCGGCCTCAGGCTCTCCGGCGGTCAGAGGCAGCGGATCGCGATTGCAAGGGCCTTCCTGAAGGACGCCCCGATCCTGCTGCTCGATGAGGCGACCAGCGCGCTGGACTCCGAGAGCGAGGCCCTGGTCCAGTCCGCCCTCGCGCGCCTGATGGAGGGGCGGACGACATTGCTCATTGCCCATCGCCTGACGACCGTGCGCAAGGCCGACCGGATCTACGTGCTGGACCAGGGCCGGATCGTCGAAAGTGGAACTCATGAGAGCCTGGTCGACGCCGGCGGCCTCTACGCCCGCCTTGCGGGCGCGGCGGATCTCGAAACCCTTGGGGACGCCCCGTGAAGGGTCTGTTGCGCCGCCACGGGGTTCAGGCCTTCCTGGGGTGGATCCTCGCCGGCTACCTCATCCTGATCCGTCGGACCACCCGGTGGCGGCATGAAGGCCTTGAGGCGCTCGAGCCGATGTTCGCCTCGGGCCAGGGCGCCATCGGCCTCTTCTGGCATGGGCGCATTCCGCTCTGTCTCGGCATGGCCGCCACCTGGTGGCGCAAGCCGAACCGGCGATGCCTGGTCTCTCCCTCATCCGACGGTGAGTTTGTCGCCCTGGCCCTGGAGCGTGCGGGATTCCCGGCCATCCGAATGTCCACCGCCAAGAAGGGAGACTCCGCCAAGGCCCGTGCGGCGGTCGCGGCCTTCCGGGAGGCGGTCCAGCATGTGGCCGGCGGCGGCGTGCTGATCATCACCCCCGACGGTCCGCGGGGACCGAACGAGGAGATCGCCGCCGGCGCCCTTCAGATCGCCAGGCGCACCGGGGCGCCGGTCTTCCTGACGGGCCTTGCGGCCTCACCCTCGATCCAGATCGAGAGCCTGTGGGACCAGGCCATGGTCGCCGCGCCCTTCGGACGCGGCGCCTGTGTCTGGGAAGGCCCCTACCATGTCCCGCCGGACGCCAGCGACGCGGAGATCGAAGGTCTCAGGGCGGAGTGGTCCGCGCGGATGTCGGCCGCGACCCGGCGCGCCGAGGCTCTTGTGGGGCGCGCACAGGTTGATCGCACGGCCGGCGGGTGACAGACAGCCCCATGCCCCACGACCATCCCAGACATTCTCACGGGCACGCACATGACGGGCGCGTGCGCCATGGTCATGGGCATCATGGTCATGGGCATCACGGTCACGGGCATCATGGTCACGGGCATCATGGTCACGGCGGGCTGCAGGCGGATTTCACCGGAGCCTACGCCGTGGGCATCCTTCTCAACGCCGGCTTTGTCGCCGTCGAGGTGGCGGTGGGTCTCTACGCCGGCTCCCTCGCCCTGCTCGCCGACGCAGGGCACAACGCCACCGACGTCCTGTCCATGATCCTGGCATGGGGCGCAGCCGTCCTGGCCCGGCGCCCCCCAGGCGCCCGGCATACCTACGGCCTGGGCAAGGCCACGGTCATGGCCTCCGTCACCAACGGCGTGCTGCTGGTCGCAGCGGTCGGCGCCATCGGGTGGGAGGCCGTCCAGAGGATCGCCACGCCCTCTCCTGTCGCCGCGGGGCCGGTGCTGGTGACCGCCGCCATCGGGGTGGTGATCAACACGCTGACCGCCCTCCTCTTCCTGCGCGGCCAGCATGACCTGAATGTCCGCGGCGCCTTCCTGCACATGGTCGCAGACGCTGCGGTCTCGGCGGCCGTCGTCGTGTCCGCCGGCCTGATGCTGCTTACGGACGGCCTGGAATGGCTCGATCCCGTGCTCAGCCTGGTCATTGTGGCGGTCATTCTTTACGGAAGCTGGGGGCTGCTCCGGGACTCCGCGGCCATGGCCCTGGACGCAGCGCCGGCCGGAATCGACGTCGCCGAAGTCCGGGCCTGGCTCGCCGCCCGACCGGGGGTCACCGAGGTCCACGACCTGCACGTCTGGTCCCTGTCGACCACGCGAACCGCCCTCACCGCCCACCTGGTCCGCCCCTCGGGCGAAGCGCCGGACGCCTTCCTCGCCGAGACCACCCGCGGCCTGGCTGCGACCTTCGGGATCGACCACGCCACCCTGCAGGTCGAGACCGGGGACCTGGACTGCGAACTCGCCCCGGACGAGGTGGTGTGACCCTCCCCCTCGCCCTCTATGGCCTCGCGACCGGGCTGGCCGAGCCCCTCGCCCCCTTCATCCTGAAGCGGCGGGCGAAGGTGGGGCGGGAAGACCCCCTGCGTCTGGACGAGCGACTCGGACGGACCAGGTCGCCCCGCCCGCCGGGCCCCCTGGTCTGGCTGCATGGGGTCAGTGTCGGCGAGACGGTCTCCCTTCTCCCCCTGGTGGAGGGTCTCAGGGCCCGCCGCCCCGACCTCGGACTCCTGGTGACCTCGGGCACCCGCACCTCTGCGGAACTCCTGGGGCGGCGGCTGCCGGCAGGCGTCCGCCACCAGTATGTTCCCGTCGACACCCCCGGCGCGGTCCGCCGCTTCCTGAACCATTGGCGCCCGGACCTCGGCGTCTTCGCCGAGAGCGAACTCTGGCCCAACCTGATCCTGACCGCCCGGCGGCGCGGGACCCGCCTGGTCCTGGCTTCGGCGCGGATCACGGAGGGCACGGCCAGGACCTGGCGCCGCGCCCCCGCGAGCGCCCGCAGGCTCCTGTCCGCCTTCGACCTGATCCTGCCCCAGGATCGGGCCACCGCCGACCGGCTCAGGGGCCTCGGGGCCGACTGCGGTCGCGAGCTGAACCTCAAGCGGGCCGGCGCGCCCCTGACCTGCGACCCCGCCGAACTCTCGCGGCTCCAGGGGCTCGCAGCGGGTCGCCCGGTCGTCCTCGCCGCCAGCACCCACCCGGGGGAGGACGCCCTGATCGCCGAAGCCGCCGAGGGACTGGGGGCCCTGCTGGTCATTGCTCCCCGGCATCCGGAGCGGGGCGCGGGCATCGCCGCCGCCCTCAGTGCGCCCCGTCGTGCCCTGGGCGAAGACCCGGGCCCCGAGACTCCGGTCTGGATTGCCGACACCCTGGGCGAGATGGGCCTCTTCTTCCGCCTGGCGGACGTGGTGGTGATGGGCGGCAGTTTCCCGGGCGGGATCGGCGGCCACAACCCCCTTGAGCCGGCGCGGCTGGGCGCTCCGGTGATCACCGGGCCCGACATCGCGAACGCGGCGGATGTCTATGGCGAGATGTTCGACGAGGTCTGCGCCCTGACGGCGCGCGAGGGCGGCGACGACCGGGGTCTTGCCCGTGCCGCCAAGGGTGAGGTTGCCGACGCAGACGACCGGGACACCGGGGTCGACGGGCCGTCCGCGGGCAATGCGACGGGCGGTCGCCGCCGCCCAGACCCAGGACAGGGGCTTCAGGAGCAGGTGCAGGAGTGGCCCGGGGCGACCCTCCCGCACATACCACCAGCGCGGCGTGGGCAGCTTCATGTCTTCGCCGCCGGCGGCGGAAGGCGGGGCTCGAGGTCCTCGAGGGCGTCCTCCAGGGCCTGGCCCTGGCGTGCGGCGTAGCCGAGGGTCGCCTCGCGCATCCGGCGTCGCAGCATCGGGTCCGCCAGCAGTCCGGCC
>JBJTEN010000252.1:0-7830 GCA_046092925.1 Phenylobacterium sp.
CCCGCCGGCCGGGGCGCGCCCGCCGGCTGCCGGGCGCCCGCCGCGGCGCCTACGCCGACTTCCTGGCCCGGGACCGGCACCCGGTGACGGCCCTCTACCTGGAGGTCGACAGCCACGCCGTGGACGTCAATGTCCACCCCGCCAAGGCGGAGGTGAGGTTCCGCGACCCGGCCCTGGTCCGCGGCCTGGTGGTCGGCGGGCTGAGGCACGCCCTGGCCGGCGCCGCCCACCGCAGCGCCACCACCCACTCCGACACCGCCCTGTCGGCCCTGCGCCCGCAGGGACAGGGCGGCTGGAACCCGGGCCCCTCAGCCGCGGGCTTCTCCGCCTGGCGGATGGGCGGCTGGAACCCTGCGGCGGGCTCGGGCCGCGGCGCCGTCCTGCCGGGGCTGGAGGGCCTGTCCGCCCGGGCCGAGCCGGCGCCCGGCATGGCCGATCCAGGCGCACCCTTCGACTTCGCCGAGGTCCCGGTGGAAGCCGGGGCCCTCGACCAGCCCCTGGGCGCGGCCCGGGCCCAGGTGCACGCGACCTACATCATCGCCCAGACCCGCGACGGCCTGGTGGTGGTGGACCAGCACGCCGCCCACGAGCGCCTGGTCTATGAGCGGATGAAGGCGCAGCTGGAGGCCGGCGGCGTCGCCCGCCAGGCCCTGCTCCTGCCCGAGGTGGTCGAGCTCGATCCCGCCGAGGCCGAACGCGTCGCCGCCCGGGCCGGCGAGCTGGAGGCCCTGGGCCTCGTCGTGGAGTCCTTCGGCCCCGGCGCCGTCCTGGTGCGCGAGATCCCCGCCCTGCTGGGCGAGACCGATGCGGCGGGCCTGGTCCGCGACATCGCCGACGATCTCGCCGAGACCGGCCAGGCCCTGTCCCTGCGCGAGCGCCTGCAGGAAGTCTGTTCGACCATGGCCTGCCATGGCTCGGTCCGCGCCGGCCGGCGCCTGACCGCCGCCGAAATGAACGCCCTTCTGCGGGAGATGGAGGCCACCCCCAACTCCGGCCAGTGCAACCATGGACGCCCCACCTGGGTGGAGCTGAAACTGTCCGACATCGAACGCCTGTTCGGACGCAGGTAGAACCGAGGTCCCATGAGCCATCCCCCGTTTCACATCGTCTTCGCCCTCTTCCCGGGGCTGACCCAGCTGGACTTCACCGGACCGCACCAGTTCCTGACCCGGATCCCCGGGGCGAAGGTCCACGTCGCCAGCCGGGCCGGCGGCGAGATCGAGGCCGAGGGCGGCGTGGTCTTCGCCCGGACAGAGCGACTGGCCGACATCCCGGCCTGCGACCTGATCTGCGTCCCCGGCGGGGCGGAGGCCACGGCGGCGGCGCTGGACCCGGAGTTCATCGCCCAGGTGCGGCGGCTGGGTCTGTCGGCGCGCTATGTCACCTCGGTGTGCACGGGATCGCTGATCCTGGGGGCCGCCGGGCTGCTGGACGGCAGGCGCGCCGCCTGCCACTGGGCCTGGCACCATCTCCTGCCCCTGTTCGGAGCGACACCCGATCCTGGCCGGGTGGTGCGGGATGGCCATGTCATCACCGGCGGCGGCGTCACGGCGGGAATCGATTTCGCCCTGACCGTGCTGGCGGAGGTCGGCGGCGAGGACCTGGCGAAGACGCTGCAGCTGGGCCTGGAGTACGCCCCCGCCCCGCCCTTTGAGTCCGGACGCCCGGAGACGGCGCCGGCGGCGATCCTGGAGGCCTACAGGACCCGCATGGCGCCCATGATGCCCCGCCGCGAGACCGAGGCGCGCGAGGCGGCGGCGCGGCTGAAGGGACGGGCGGGGACCTGAGGCGCTGACCCCAGGCGGTGGCGTTCAGGCCATTGTGAGCCGCAGGACCCCAGATTCGAGGGCTGATCTCTGTGGAGCCGTTCGCTACGCACCCTCGCCCGGAGCGGGCGAGAGTGCGGCGTCGATGACGGGTTTACGCGCTGGACCGGGAGCCCGCATGGGCAGGTGCAGGCGCCGAGCTCGAAACCTCGTCTGACTTCACCGCCCGTAGGGCTCCTCGCGAACCATGTGGCCAAACACAATTTTCAGGAACATCATCGCGGGAAGCCACTCCAATCCCTCAATGAAGCCGAAACGAGAAGAAACGGCGATCGCTGCGGTGACCGTCAAGGCGGCGACCGGCCGCGCGAGGGCCAGGGGCGTGAACCTCACCAAGGCCGCTGCGGCCACCAGGGCGACATACCAGGCGAGACTGGCGCCCAGCATGGTGGGAGCAAAGGCGAACGCCGCGACCAGCGCATGAATATGGATCGCAGCGAAGACAAGCGGCCGCCTCGCCAGCCTTGACATGCGGGTGTCGGTCGGCGCTGGCGGCGTGTGATAGAAGCGCTTGGCGGAGTTCAGACAGTTGGCGACTGCGCCGCCTCCGATGTCGAGCGCCAGGAAGGCGGCGATCCCCCACTGCCACCAGCGCCATTCAAGGCCTGCGCCCGACCAAGCCGTCCAGGCAAAGAGGGCCACCGCCGCCAACCAGACCAGCGCCACCTCCGATCGCGTCGGAAAGGACCCATAGGCAAGCTGCGCCTTGGGGTCGCGCCGCCAGTCGGCGCGAGCGCCTCCCGGTAACTCGTAGCTGCGGTCCCAATCGGAGTCGACAACGTCAGATATGGAAGGGTTCAAATCGGGCTCTCCATCTCATTGAGCAAGCGGCGCCAGAATCTCCGGAGCCCAAGCGGCCAGACCCAAATTTCAGGGCGGAAGTCGCCGCAGACCCTCTCGCGCTCGGCGACCACCGGATTCAGTACCCGTTGCTGCGGCGGGGCCCGCAGCGTCAGTCCGGAGACACCGTCTCCGAAGATCAGAAGCTTCATGACGCCGCCCACCGCAGATCCAACCAGGAGACCAGCCAGACGAACGAATTCGTCAGGTGGATCATCCCCTGGAACCAGAAGGAGTAAGCCGCTCCCGACAAGACGGGGGATTGCCGGCTCCGCGCGGTCGCCAGAAGCCAGGCGCCCCCGATGCCATACATTGCGATGTCGAGCCCGATGCTGGCGCACAGGAAGAGAAGCATCGCCTCACTCGCCGTCAGAGACCCGCCGGGCCCCGGGAATCCGAGGCGGATGACAAGCCAGGTGACCAAGGTGAAGACGTTCCAGACCAGATTGACGGCGAGGGCGCCGCGCCAGAAGCCCCTCGTGAACGGCAGGAGCCCGGCGCTCAAGCCTACGTTCGCCAAGCCCCACCAGAAGAGGATGGAGACGTGGGAGGTGGCCAGTAGGTCTTGGGGCGTCATTGATCGTCATCCAGGCTCAAGGGACGTCTCAGCGGTAGCGGTCGGCGTCGGAGAGCAGGCGCCAGCCTGAGGTCGCTTCTACAGAACTGCGATCTGGATCGGCGGGAGGCGTCCGTGCGAGGATCGGCCCCAGCCAATCCCCAGCGCCAGGCGGCAGACAGCTGTCAAGCCTGAGGTAGAACGCCGCTGGATCTACCCAGCGCTCAGGAAAGAGACAGCCTTTCCGTCCCTTTGCCCTACCCTCGAGAGCTTCGAGGAAGAAGGCCGCCTCCGCACATCCCGTGGCGACCTCCATCTGCTTCAGGGGCGACTCAGGCGGCGTGCTGTCGATGTAGCGAAGAAGCTCGACGGGCTGTCCTCCCTTCGCCCCGCGGACAAGCGCGGCGGTCGCGGCCCGCGTGGGATACTGCCGCTTGAGCAAGGCGTTCAGAACGAAGAGCCAGTGGTCCACCCGGCTGATCTCTCCGGCGCGAATCTGTCGCTTCACACCTTCGATCGCCAGCTTCTCAGCCCGCCGATCGGTCGGTTGCGCGGCTATCGCCGCGCGCAGGAAGTCGATCGCCCCTTCAGTATCAATCCGGCCGGCGCGCTCTGCTTCAGCGACTCCGCGGAGCACGCCGTTCAGGGGTGACGGATGAAGAGTTCCCCAACAGGTGACGTCGCGCACCTCTGGAAAGCTGCTGCCGAGCATCACCGGCTCGGGATGCGCGCACTCATAGAAGGGTTGTCGCTTCAAACCCGGCAAGGGCAGCCGACGCGTTGTCGCGAAACTGCGCCTGCTGACCGGCACCCCATCCCGCCAGCCGACATAGTCGCCCGCACCCATGTGGAGCGTATGGGCGATGACGGACTGGCCAAGCTCGACAGGGCCTTCATCGCCCACGCACCAGGCGACATCGATCGACGCAACTTCATCGAGACGGCGAACGAGGTCGAGGGCAAGAACATTGGTCAGACCAGGCGACGCGCCGCAGCCGACGAACAAGGCCGAGCCCGCGGCCTCGGCTAAATCCGAAATGGCCAACGCGTCGGCTGCGCTCTCGACGTCGTCGTCGATGTCGAAGTAGTCCGCTCCCGCCGCAATGGCGGCTCTGCGCACAGGCTCTGCGGTGCGGTGGAAGGGGCCAGCCCCGTTGACTACGAAGGCTGCTCCCGACGCAGCGGCGTGCAGTTCGGCCCCGTCGAACAGGTCAAGCCTCGAGCCTGTTGCGCGCTCATCACCGAAAAGTCCGACCGCAGTGCGAGCCGCCTCTTCATTGAGGTCGCGCAGGTCAAAGCGCAGGTCCTTCGGTGCGGCCTGGGCCATCGCGCGCAGGAACGCCCGGGTCATGGACCCGCCGGCGCCCACGACAAGAACGCGGCGGCCATTGGATGCCTTGTCTTTGCTGCCTTTCACCACTGAAGGCGCGCACCGACTGAGATCCGCTGCGGCTCACCCAACCGCAGGACCGCCACATTGACCGCGTCGATAACTTGACCAGTCGTCGCGTACCGCGAGTTTGTCAGGTTCTCGCCGGAGAGAACGATCTCCAGGCCCGAACGGGGGAGCTGGTAGGCGATCCGGGCTGACAGAAGGCCGTGCGCCGGCTGACGGAGCACACCATTGTCAGGTGAGAAGTACTGTAGGCTGCGGTGGACGTAATCGGCCTGGAACGAGAGGCCGTCCAGGCCAGGCAGATCATGGACAGCGACACCGACGCGACCCGACGCCTTCGGCGCCAGGGGCAGCCTGTTGCCAGTATAGTCGAGCGACTGCCCTAAGCGGAACCGGGTGTAGGTCGCATCCAGAAACGCCACGGCGAGCGTCAGGTCGAGGCGGCTGTCGGGAGCGAAGGTGATCGACGACTCCAGGCCGCGGCCTCGCGCGCGGCCCGCGTTGCGGACAATCGGCAGTCCCCCCTCGAAGACCTGAACCTGGAGGTCGTTGTAACGCCACTGGAAGGCGGCGAAATCATAGCGTAACCGGCGTTCAAACAGAGAGCCCTTCAACCCGGCCTCAATCTGCGAGACACGCTCAGGACCGAAGGGCGGATCGCCGGGTTGGAGTACGTTGAAGCCGCCCGATTTGTATCCGCGGGTATAGCTGGCGTAGGCGCTCAGGCTTTCCAGCGGCTTCCAGGCGAGAACCATACGCGGCTGCCACTGATCCCAGGTCTTCGAGGCCCGCTGTTGACCTGAACGAAGATAGAGATTTCCCCCATTGACCAAGGTCACCAGATTGGTCGTCGGAAGGGAGCTGACGTTCACCGACTTGCGGTCACGACTGTAACGAAGCCCTCCCGTCAAGCTGAACGTCGGGGTGAGTTCCAGAGTGAAGTCGCCGTACACGCCGAAACTCAGATACTCGCCACGAGCTCGGTTCGTCTCAATTTGTCCGGTCTCGCCCGTATAGGGATCGGTCACGACACCGGCTGCGAACAGCGCGTCGAACAGACTGGCGGCGGAAGGATCCGGCGAGGGCAGGGCGCGCAGCAGACTGTCGCAGTCCGTGGGCGTCGGACTGCGGGCCAAGCCTGTGCAGACTCCGTCCTCGTCATAGATCGTCCGACTGTCTGCGGCTATCCGCTCATGGTAGATGCTGGCCCCTGCGGTCCATCGGAACGCTTGATAGGGCGAGGCCAGTCGAAACTCCTGACCTTGTGCGTCTTGCCACTCCCGGGAGCCGAAGTGGACCAGGGTGAGAGGGGTCGCGTCGGTGTCCTCCAGGTAGCGCACACGGTAGCCGCGCACTGCGGAGATGGAGGTGAAGTCCAGCGAGCCGAGGGGGGCTTCAATGCGCAGGTTGCCGCCGTAAAGATCACGGTGGTTGCGGATCGGCGCATTGATTGACACCGGTGGCTTCGCCTTCGCGAAGCCTTCGTCGCCGGGAATCCGGTAGACTATGCTCTTGGCGACCAGCCCGTCATCGCGGTCGCGCTCGTACTCACCCGTCAGAATGATGTCGAGCGCACCCGATTGGAATCTCAGAGCCGCCCGTCCGGCGAGATGGTCGGCCTTATCGAGCCGTCGGCCACCCAACGCTTTTTCAAAGAAGCCATCGTGGCGGTCATAGACAATCGACGCCCGAACAGCGGTCTGATCGTCGAGTGGCAGGTTAACGGTTGTCGAGGCGCGGACGGCTTCGAAATCACCTATGCTTATCGCGGCAGACCCGGAAAACCCCCCGGGATCGGGCCTGTTGGTATAGATGCTGATCGCGCCTGCTGTCGTGTTTCGCCCGAACAATGTGCCTTGAGGGCCTTTCACGATCTCAACCCGGTCAATGTCGACCAACTCCTGGACTGCACCGGCCGATCGACCCGTGTAAACGTCGTCCACGTAGATGCCCAGGGCGGGGTCGGCGCCGATCGAGAAGTCGTTGCTGACGATGCCGCGCACGGCGATAAGCGGTTGAGCGCTCGAGTTTCCCGATCCGGAAACGGCCGGCGAAACCAGCTGGATAGCGGTGATATCCGTGACGGGTCCGGCGGCCAAAGCCGCTTCACCTAAGGTTTCAATGGCGATCGGAACGTCCTGAAGTCGCTCACTGCGCTTCTGGGCCGTGACCGCGATGGCGTCGAGCTCTGCGACATCTCTTTGTTCCGCCCCGGCGTCAGCGCTGACCTGCTGCGCCAGCGCCGGCCAGGGCGCAAACGCGGTCGCGACGACTAGCGCCACAGCGCCTCTCCCACCCTTCATGGTCACCCTCCCTGTAGCCAGACACCACAGCTCGAAGGTAGAGGTCGATTTTGTAGAGTCAATCTTTTTAGAGTCACTCTAATTTTCGATCGACGGAAGTGAAGGGCGAATTGAACATCGTGGGTAAATCGGCGATCACCGATACTGTGTGGCGGTGGCGTTCGCCAGACGGCCGGGCTGCGGGGGCGTAAGATGACCATAGTCGAAGACAGACGGACGCTAGGTCGTCGTGAGCGCAAGAAAGCGGAACGGCGCGCAGCCATTATCTCTGTTGCGCGCAAAGCCTTCCAGAAGTCCGGTTTCGATGGCGCCTCGATGGAGGCGATAGCCGAAGAGTCAGATATATCATCAGCGACTTTATACAACTATTTTCAGAGTAAATCTGAAATTCTATTTTCTATACTAGAACAAGATCTATCATCATTGTCAGCAAAAATCACTAATATTCCCGTTAATTCAGAAATAAATCCAAAATTACTTCTTCTGAATATCATGAATATTTATTTCTGTTGGTTTAATGATTACGATCGTGGTTTGATCAGGCAGTTTGTGGCCGATGCTATCAGGTCACCGCAGTTCCATGGCCGAAGCTATCATCACCTCGAGAGCCTCATGATCTTGCATATCGAGGGACTCCTGAACCGAATGGTGGAGTGCGGAAATCTCAAATCAAGTCTTGATGTTGAAAGTTCCGCCAGACTTATTTTTAACATCGGAAACTCTGAATTTTATGCATTTATAGCATCAGAGAATTCTAGTGTGGATTTGATATTAGATCGCATAAGTCATCAGGTTGACTTAGCTATAAGTGGAATTGGCTAAAGTGTTACATACAAGATCTCCCGGCATAACCGAACAAATAATCGAGGTCTGTGCTGACCACACTAGGCTCAGGACTCATTGTTCACA
>JBJTEN010000253.1:0-2649 GCA_046092925.1 Phenylobacterium sp.
AGCCAAAACAAATCAGCCATGACGTCGCCTCCTGACGCCGCCAATGAATCAGATCACCATCCGATTGGGAATCCCATTAATGGGTCCTGAGTCTAGGCCGTCTCGTCGGTAAAGGTCAGGCCGGCCCGGGCGGAGAGGCGATCAATCAGCGGAACGCCAAGAGCCGCGCCCGGGGTCCAGACCCCGCCCGGCGTCGCCGGCGTACGGATCAGCTGGATCGCCGTCTCGGCCATCATCTTGGATGTCGAGCCGTAGCCAGGGTCGCGGTCGCCCTTGACCGAGACGCGGACCTTGCGGCCGTCGGCGCCGATGCCCACGAAAAGGATGTCGTAGAAGCCGTTCTCCCGCTCCTCGAGGCTCGGGCCCTCCCCCGGCTTCGGCGCGCCGGCGCCGCCCAGGTCGGTGAAGGAGGTGCTGGAGCCCGGCGCCGTCACGGACATCTCGTCATAGGCGAAGTCCGTCCCCCCGGGGTGGCCCTGAAGGAAGTTCGAGCGGTGAACGTTCTTGGTGTTGATGGCGGCCATCATGAAGGGGCCGACCTCGGCGCCGACATCCTCGTCGAAGGCCGTCTCGTTGCCCGACGGCTGGGCCGGGCCGGCGAAGCCGGGCGTCAGGGCGAAGGGGTTGATCATCAGCTGGAACAGGGCGGGGTTGCGGCGGATGGCGTCCATGGTGGCCGCGCCGCTGGCCGCGGTGCCGCCGGACAGGCCGCCCCGCATGTTGCGCACCCGGCCCTTCACCCGCGGGACCGGCCCGCCAAGACGCCGCCTGGCCGTCTCCTCTGCGAACAGGACGCCCAGCTCGAAGGGGATGGAGTCGAAACCGCAGGAAAAGAGGATCCGCGCGCCCGAGGCCCTGGCGGCCTCATGGTGGGCTTCGATCATCTCGGCCATCCAGTTGGACTCGCCGCAGAGGTCGACATAGTCGGTCCCGGCCTCGACGCAGGCGGCGACCAGGTCCGAGCCATAGAGCTGGTAGGGCCCGACCGTCGTCACAATGACCTTGGCGCGCCGCACCATGGCCCTCAGCTGGGCGGGGTCGGCGGCGTCGCAGACCACCAGGGGGGTGGAGGCGGGAGCGCCGATCAGGTCGCGCACCTCGGCCAGCTTGTCCGCCGAACGGCCGGCCATGGCCCAGGAGACCTCTCCCCCGGGCGGCTGGGTGCGGACCAGATGCTCGGCCACGAGGCGGCCGGTGAATCCGGTGGCGCCATAGACGATGATGTCGAATTCCGCGTCGGCCCGCATGGGTCCCTCCCTGGCTATCGCCTCCTATATGGACCCTGGCGGGCTGTCAGCCAAGCCGCCGTCGGGCCAGCCAGACAGAATGTCCGCCGCACTCCGGGTCCTCCGGCGTAAAGTCGAGGACATCGAAGCCCTCCGCCTCCAGGAGGCTGCGGTAGGCGTCGGGGGACAGGCTGGCGTGGTACAGGGGGTCGCCCCCGAATTCGCCCATGGCCACCCCCGCGTCCGGGCCCGAGGTGAACATCAGGACTGCGCCGGGCGCGGCATGGGCGCCCAGCACCGGAAACAGGGCCCGCTGGTCCGCCGGCGTCAGGTGAAAGAGGCTGTCCCAGGCCAGCAGGCCGTCAAAGGTCCCCGCCAGGTCCAGCCCGCGCATGTCGGCGCAAACCCAGGTCCCTTCGGGAAGCCGCTCCCGGGCCAGGGCGATCGCGGGCGCAGACGAATCGACACCCGTCACGGCGAAGCCCTGCGACAGGAGCCAGGCGCTCAGGGGCCTCCCGGTCCCGCAGCCCAGGTCCAGGATCCGGCCCCCGGGAGGCGGGAGGGCGGCGAACCGCGCCATCCAGCCCGCCTCCAGGCGCAGGCCCGGCCCCCGCACCCGGTCCCAGAGGTCCGCATGGCGGGCGTAGAGCCCGGTCACGTCGGCCGCCGCCCGGGCGATCGGGTCATCCGGCGTCACGGCGTGGTCCGCCGGGCGGGGTCCTGGCCGCCCCTGGTCCCTGAGACGATGAAATCGCCCTGTGCGTCGGCCCGCATAGGTCCCCCCTGGATCGCCGCCTTCTCCGCCGGACGCGCCCCGCTGACAGCGACCTGACGTCGACAGGGCCGCCATGCTAGACGGGGATTCATGGCCGTGACACCCGCCCGCGCGAAGGAACTCGCCCTGAACCTTGAGGGCGCCTCCGAGCGCCCTCATTTTGACCGGACGGCGCTCCGGACACCGCGCAAGACCTTCGCGACGCTGGCCGGTGACGGTACGGACATCAATCTGATGTTCGACCCCGACCTTCGGGATTTCTTCTGCGAGCAGGACCCGGCCGCCTTCTCTCCCGTGCCGGGCGGATGGGGCCGGATGGGCGCCACACGGTGCGACCTCTCGGCCGTGGACGAGGCTGCCCTTGTGTCCGCGCTCAAGGCCGCCCACGCCCTGGCGGCCCCCCGCCCCAGAACGCCTCGCGCGCGCTGATCGGACCGCGCCGCCATCCTGGAGGCGTCAGCGTGACCTTACGGCCTCTCCCTTGCCCCGGCCGCCCTCGGTCACCCCGGCGGCGCGCATCCGTTCGCCCAGGGGACGTCCGCCCAGCCGGCAGTCGGCGGCGACCCGGTCCCAGGTCCGGCCCCGGGAGACGCAGTCCACCCGACGCCCGTTCGTGAGCCTCTTCAGGGTGTCGCGGGCCTCCCGGCC
>JBJTEN010000254.1:0-14796 GCA_046092925.1 Phenylobacterium sp.
CTTCGAGGATGTCCCGGGACTCGAGAGGACCATCAGGTTTGAGAAATCCCGGGACGGAGGTCACTGGATACGCCTCTGGAACGAGGTGCGCCGCCGCCAGTGGGGGCTGGTGGTCGACCTCCGCGGATCGGCGATCAGCACCTTCCTGAGGCGCCGGCGTCGCGCCGTCTACCGCCGCAGCCCCGGCCCCCCCGTTCACAAGGTGATTGAGGCGGGGCGGATCCTTGGCCTCCAGGACGACCCGCCCGCCCCTCACATCTTTGTCGGGGAGACCGCGGCGCGGCAGGCCGCCGCGCTGGTGGCAGGACAGGGGCCCATCCTCGCCTTGGGACCTGCGGCGAACGGGGTGGGCAAGACTTGGGCGCTCGAGCGCTTCGCCCGCGTCGCCATCCAGCTCCTGGGTCCGGGCGGTCCCCTCGCGGGCGGCAGACTGCTGGTGGCCGGGTCGGCCCAGGACGCCCATGTCCTTCCGACATTGAGGGCGGTGCTTCCCAGGGAGCGCTTCATCGACCTGGTGGGCCGTGTCGATCTGGTCACCCTTCACGCCGCCATGGGGTCGGCCCGCCTCTTCATAGGCAACGACTCCGGGCTGATGCACCTTGCGGCCGCGGCGGGGGCGCCGACCCTCGGACTCTTCGGGCCCTCCGACGAGACCCTCTACGCTCCTTGGGGTGCGCGGGGCCGGGTTCTGAGGGGCGCCCGCACCCTGGACCAGATCCGCACCCTGGACCCGAACCTGTCACAGGCCATCTGCCACATGATGGACCTGTCGGTGGAGAGCGTCGTCGCGGCGGCCGGAAGGCTGGTATCCGAGACCGCCTGACCTCGCTGGCCGAGCCGCACTGCGGCGGGCTCCGGCAAATACAACCTTAACGCTTATTTCACGCTTTACTTCCTGGCGCGTTTGGCGCTTCGCTTTTCCCGTTGAGGGTGTGGCGTCCGTCGCGGACGGGTCGTCTCCCGTCCCTGTTGGAAATGTCTTGAAGCAGTGGCAGTCCCAATCAACGTGTCCGGATCGTCCGGTGAGGAGGTGGGAGCGAGGGAGCTTGCCCTGAATCCTGCCCGTGAGTCCGGGCGCCGGCGGTTCCGAACACTGAAGTCCCTCCTTCTGACAGGCGTCTTCGCCGGGCTTGCGGGCGGCGTGCTCGCCGAGGGCGCGCCAGAGCTTCCGGCCGACGGGGTGTTCACGGCCGGCTCCGGAGTGATCGGTCCGCCGATCGCGGGCAACCTGCAGGTGCAGCAGACCTCAGTGCGCGGGATCATCGACTGGCGGACCTTCTCGATCGGGCAGGGCGGCGCGGTGTCCATCCTCAACGGCCAGGGCGCCACCCTCAACCGTGTGACCGGCGGGCAGTTGTCGACGATCCGGGGGACGCTCAGCGCCACCGGCTCGGTCTATCTTGTCAATCCCTAGGGCGTGATCATCAGCGGCGAGGGGCGAATCCTCGCTGGCGGTGCGGTCGGGATCCTGACGCGCGATGTCTCGAATGCGGACTTCCTGACAGGTCTGCCCTTCACGGCGCGGGGCCAGTCGGAGGCCGGGGTTGTCAACCTCGGGACGATCGTTTCCCGGAATGGCGACGTCTTCCTCGTCGGATCCTCTGTCCGCAATGAAGGGGAGATCACCGCGGGATCGGGCCTCGCCGGGCTGGCCGCCGGCGACACGGTGATCATTTCGCCCGGCCAGGGCGTCCGCGGCCTCTATGTCGCGGCGGGCTCCGACGGGAGCGGGGACGTCTCCGTCACGGGACGCATCGCCGCCGCCGCCGCGGTCCTGGAGTCCGCCGGGGGGGATGTCTATGTCCTCGCCGGCAACCGGTCCGGAACCATCCAGGCGACCGGAGTCCAGCAGTCCGGCGGCCAGGTCTGGCTATCAGCGCCTGAAGGCGAAGTCCGTGTGGACGGCGCCCTGCGGGCCGCCAGGGGCGAAACGGGCGGTGACATCACCCTGTCGGGCCGCGCGGTCACGGTGTCCGGCTCGGCGGTCCTGGATGCTTCCGGAACCTCTGGCGGGACCGTCCTCGTGGGCGTCACGGCGCCCGGGCAGGGTCTCTCCGACGTCACGACGATCGCTTCCGGCGCGCGCATCCTGGCCGGTGGCCCTGCCGGCGGAGGCATGGTCGAGACTTCCGGTCACCTTGTGACCCTTGGCGACGCCGCCATTCGCGCCGGTGAGGGCGGGTTCTGGCTGGTGGATCCTGTCGACCTGACGATCGACGCTCCGGCCGCCTCGACCATCACCTCGGCCCTGAACGCCGGTACGAACGTAACCCAGGTGACGAACGCCACCGGCGCCGTGGGGGGCGGGCTCCCAGGCGAGTGGTCCGGGCGACATCATCGTCGCCGCCCCGATCCGCTGGACAGGCGCCGGATCTCTGACCCTCGACGCCTACCGGGATGTTCAGGTCAACGCCGCCATCGAAGGGACCGGGAGCGGCGGGCTGACCCTTCTGGCGCGCCGTTCGATCTCCGCCGGCGCCGCCATCCGCGCCTCCACCCTGTCCCTGACAGCCACCACAGGCGGGATCACGACCACGTCCGCCGGCGCGCTCACCGGCCTGAACGGCGTCTCCCTGACCGCCGCCCAGGCCATCAGCCTTGGCGGTGCGGTGTCCAATCTGACGAGCGGACAGCTTCAGGTTTCCGGTTCGTCCGGCGTGACCGTGTCGGGCGCCGTCTCCGGGCCGACAGTCAACATTTCCGCGAACGGCGGCGACCTTACCATCGGCTCTTCGGGCTCGGTCTCGGGGACCGACGCCGTCACCCTCGGAACCACCGGGAACTTCGTCAACAACGGGGGCGCAAGCGCGGTCGGGTCATCCGCCGGGCGCTGGGTGATCTATTCCACCAGTCCCACGACGGACACGATCGGCGGGCTCGCCTTCGATTTCATCCGGTACGCCGCCAGCTATCCGGCGAACGGTGCGGGCGCGACGGCGCCGGCGCAGACCTCCGGCAACGGCCTGCTCTACAGTCTGACGCCGACCCTGTCGTTCAGCCTGACGGGAGCGATCTCCAAGACCTACGACGGAAATACGACCGCGACCCTGGGACCGACCAACATCCTGGCCACTGGGCTGGTCGGCGCCGACTCCCTCTCCCTCTCGGCGGCCTACGCCTCCGCCAATGCGGGGGAACAGATCGGGGTGACGGCCTCAAGTCCGGTTCTGACGAACGCCGGCAAGCCGGTCTATGGATACGCCATCCCGACCTCGTCTGTGACCGCCTATATCGGAACGATCCAGCGCAAGGCGATCCTCGCCTCGATCATCGGCGCGCCCACCAGGATCTACAACAAGAGCACGCTCGCCAGCCTCAGTTCGGCGAACTTCCAGCTTTCCGGCTTCGTCTCCGGAGAGGGCGCGACGGTGGTGTCCACGACGGGCGCAACCTACGATTCGGATCAGGCTGGCGCTCGGACCGTGACGGCGGGCCTCGCGGTGACGAGCTTCTCGGCCTCCGGCGGGACGAACCTCTTCAACTATGACCTGCCGACGACGGCGTCTGGCGCGGGGGCGATCAGCAAGGCCACGGTTCGGGTGGCCGGGGTCCTTTCCGGCAACAAGACCTACGATGGCGCGACGACAGCCGACCTGGACATCTCCCAGGCGGTCCTTTTCGGGCAGGTGGCGGGCGATGCCGTCAGCCTCGACTTGTCCGCCGCCCGTGGGGATTACGCCTCGGCCAATGTCGGGGCGGGCCAGGCCGTCACGGCTTCGGGCTTTGCGCTCTCCGGCGCCTCCGCTGCGAACTACACCTTGTTGCAGCCACAGGGGCTGACCGGGTCCATCACGGCCCGCAGCATTTCGATCGTGGGGCTTTCGGCCCAGAACAAGGTCTACGACGGGAACAGCGCGGCGACCCTCAACCTGACGGGACTCACCCTGAACGGCGTCATCCCCGGGGATGTCGGTCAGGTGAACCTGACGACGGGCGGCGCCAGCGCGAACTTCGAGACCGCCAACGCCGGCCTTGGCCTGAGGGTGAATGTCTCCGGATTCGGGCTTTCGGGGACCAAGGGCGGCAACTACGCCCTCTCCTCGCTCACGCTCTCGGCCGACATCACCCAGCGTCCCCTGACGGCGACCATCACCGGTAACCCGACCAAGGTCTACAACGCGACCACGACGGCGACCGTCGAGACCTCCGCCTATTCGCTGTCGGGCTTCGTGGCTGGCCAGGGCGCCAGCGTGACGTCCAAGGCCACCGCCTACTATGACAGCGCCGGAGCCGGCGCGCGCACGGTCACCGCCAGCATCACGACCCCTGACTTCACGGCGAACGACGGGACCGACCTGGCCAACTATATCCTGCCCACCACGGCGACCGGCGCGGGGACGATCACCAGGGCCCCGGTGACATTCAACATCGTGGGCAATCCGACCAAGTCCTACGACGCCAGCACCGTCGCGACGCTGTCGCCCTCAAACTTCCAGGTCGTGGGCCTGCTGGCGGCCGACAGCCTGACAGTGACCCAGACCACGGGGACCTACGCCTCGGCGAACGCCGGCTCCTGGCAGGTGACGGCCGACCTGACCGGCAAGATCTCGGCCGCAGCCTCCCTGTTCGACAACTACACCTTCGCCGATACGGCGACCGGGACGGGATCCATCACCCCCGCGCTCCTGGCCGAGGGGGGAGCGGGCCCGACCTTCAACCTCAACGGCGCCCTGGTAGGCAATCCGACCAAGGTCTACGACGGGACCGGCGTCATCACGGGCCTGACCCCGGCCAACTTCGTTCTGACCGGCCTCCAGGGGGCCGACACCATCCAGGTCGTCAGGACGACGGGTGTATTCGAGGACGTCAATGCGGGCGTGCAGCGCATCCGAGTCGACCTGGACAGCAACCCGCTCACGACCGCCGACTATCTCGCAGGTCCTGGGACGCTCCTCAGCAACTATGTGCTGCCCTCGGCCCTGTTCGGCAACGGAACGATCACGCCCAGGCCGTTGACCATCAGCCTGACGGGCGACCTCTCGAAGACCTACAACGGCAGCAATGTCGCGGTCCTGACCAGCGCCAACTTCGCTGTCTCAGGGCTGGCCGGCGGGGACTCGATCACTGTCGCGCAGGCCGCACAGTCGCTTTACGACTCCGCCAGCGCCGGCTCGCGCACCGTGACCGTCACCCTGGCGGCGACCGATTTCCAGGTCTCCGGATCCACGAAGCGGTCCAATTACGTCCTGCCCGGTTCTGTGACGGGCTCGGGGACGATCCTTCAGGCGCCCGTGAGGGTGCTTCGCCCCATGGCGAACAACAAGACCTATGATGGCTCCAACGTCGCCAATCTCGACTTCTCGCGGGCCTCGCTGTTCGGCGCCGTGGCGGGGGACCCGGTGTCGCTCAACACCGGCGGGGCGAGCGGAACCTTCTCTCAGGTCAACGCCGGGTCGGGTCTCGGGATCACCGTCTCGGGGCTTGGCCTCTCCGGGAGCAGCGCGGCGAACTACACCCTCACCCCCCTGACGGGCCTGACCGCGAGGATCATCCCCCGTGAGCTCAGCGTGTCGGGCGTATCCGCCAATTCCCGCAGCTACAACGGCGGCGCGTCGGCGACCTTCAACACTGCCGGCGCGACCCCTAACGGGGTTCTTCCGGGGGATTTGGGGCAGGTCAACCTCAACCTCGCAGGGGTGGGCGGCGTCTTCGCCTCGACCAATGTCCGAAACAGCATACGGGTCACCGCCTCCGGTTTCGCCCTGGACGGCGAAAAGGCGGGCAACTACTCTGTCGCCCAGCCGACCGGCCTGACCGCCAACATCACGCCGGCGCCGCTGACCGCCACGGTCGTTGCGACCCCGACCAAGACCTATGACGGAACGACCTCCGTGCGCGTGCCCGTCTCCGGCATCTCGGTCTCCGGGTTCTTCGGATCGGACGGGGCGACTGTGGCCCAGTACGCCGGTGCGGCCTTCAGCTCCCCGGATGCGGCGGGAAGCGTCGGCCTGACGGTCACCCTCAGCGCGCCTGACCTTGTCGCCACGGGCGCGTCCGACCTGTCCAACTACCAGCTTCCGACGACAGCCAGCGGAATAGGGGTCATCAACCGGGCGACCCTCGCGGCCCGGGTCGTTGGCCGCCCGACCAAGGTCTTCGACGGCGGAACTGCCGCCACGGTCTCCGCCGGCGACGTCGTCCTGGCCGGCTTCGTCAGCGGCCAGGGCGCGAGCGTCAACGCAACCTCCGGAAACTTCAGTTCGCCCAACGCCGGAGAACGCCCCTTCACCGTCGCTTTCTCAGGGGCCTCGGACTTCACCGCCAATGCCGGGACCAGCCTGGCCAACTACGTCCTGCCGGGTTCTGCGACAGGTGCGGGGACCATCACCCCTCGAAGCGTGACGGTCTCGATCCTCGGCAATCCGACCAAGATCTACGATGCGACGACGACGGCGACCCTGAGCGCCGCTAACTTTACAGTCTCCGGGCTTGTCGGCGCGGATTCCTTCACGGTCACCAAGACCACCGGAACCTACAGTTCCGCAGACGCCGGATCCCGGACGGTGACCGTATCCTTGACCGCAGCCGATTTCGCCCCCGGGGCCGGCGCCCTTGCAGGCAATTACGCCTTTCCGACCAGCATCACGGGCGTCGGCCAGATCGATCCCAAGCTCCTGACCCTGAGCAAGGTCCAGCGGGTCTACAACAGCCTCACCACCCTGGCCGGATCGTCCTACACCCTTTCCGGTGTTCTTGCGTCCGACCTTGCGGCCGTGTCGGTGGACGCCTCCGCGGTGTCCGGGACCTTCGACACCAGATCGGCAGGGACAGGCAAACGGGTCACCCTGACGGGGATCTCCCTGACGGGCGCGCGCTCGGCCAACTACACGGTCGCCCCGTCCCTTACCGATGGCGCGGTGGGCGTCATCACGCCGGCGACCCTGTCCTTCACCGGACCGACGGCGATAAGCCGGGTCTATGACGCCACACGCAACGCCCAGATCGACAACTCGGCTCCCATCGTGTGGACAGGGCTCTACGCCGGCGACGACGTGAGTCTGGACAACATCGCCGCCACAGGCCTGTTCAACACCAAGCATGCCGGGGTCAACAAGCCCGTCACGGTCAGCGCCTACACCATCAAGGGCGCCGACGCGGGCAATTACGCGCTTGCCCAGCCCAGTGGCCTGACCGCCACCATCACGCCTCTTCCCGGTGCGCTGGCCATCACCAGCGTGGTGAAGACTTATGACGGGACGACGGCCCTGCCATCTGACGCGTCAGCCTTCACCCTGTCCGGAGTCCTGCCGGGCGACAGCGTGACGGTCGCCTCGGTGACGGGCTCAGGATTCGCCACCCCGAACGCAGCGACCGGACTCAACGTTTCGATCTCCACGGTCACCCTCGGCGGCGCCGATGGGGGCAACTATGTCGCGCCGGGCGGACCGGCCACGCCGAACACCATCGGGACGATCAATCCCCGGACCCTGGTGGCTACGATCGCCGGCAACCCCACCAAGACTTACGACGGCGGTACAGCGGCCACGCTGACACCCGGGAACTTCAGCCTGTCCGGCCTCGTCGGGGCCGATGGCGCTACAGTGACTAGAACGACCGCGTCCTACGACTCCGCCAACGCCGGGTCACGGACCGTCAGCACGACTCTGGCGGCCGGCGACTTCATCTTCACCGTCGGGACGAACCTGTCCAACTACATCCTGCCTGTGTCGGCCTCCGGAGTCGGGACCATCGATGCCCGGCTGCTGACGGCGTCGATCATAGGCAATCCGACCAAGGTCTATGACGCCACGGCGGTGGCGACCCTTGGGCCGGCGAACTTCAGCCTCACCGGCTTTATCGCGGGCCAGGGCGCGACGATCACCAAGACGACGGCCAGCTACAGTTCCGCCAGCGCCGGCGACCGGAGCGTCACAGCAAGCCTGACAGCCGCGGATTTCGCCCCGACCGCAGGAACGCTTCTCGCGAACTATCTCCTGCCGAACACCGCCAGCGGAACCGGTGCGATCAGCCGAAAGGAGCTTGCAGTGTCAATCGTCAGTACACCGACCAAGGTGTATGACGGTGAGGCTTCCGTCGGGCTTCTCCCCTCCAACTTCGCATTATCAGGCTTTGTGGGAGGTCAGACCGCGACTGTGACGAAGTCGTCGGGGACCTTCGATTCCGCGAACGCCGGTTCGCGCACCGTGACCGCCAGCCTGGCCCAGACGGACTACTCCCCGGGATCCGGTACGGACCTGGCGAACTACCTCCTGCCTGATCTTGCGACTGGGGTCGGGAATATCAGTGCACGGATGTTGTCCGTTGCAATGGCCGGCGCGCTCGGCAAGACCTACGACGGAAGCGCCACCGCCAATCTCTCGGCCTCGAACTTCAACCTGACGGGGTTTGTTTCCGGGCAATCCGGATCTGTCACCAAGACGCTCGGGACCTACGACTCCCCGAACGCCGGAGCCCGCACCCTGACGGTCAGCCTTGTTGCGGGCGATTTCAGCCTGACGGGCGGGGCTCTGGCGTCGAACTACCTCCTGCCCACAAGCGTCAGCGCCGCGGCGACCATCGACCGCAGGACGCTGACGGCGTCGATCATCGGCCAGCCCGCAAAGGTGTATGACGCCACGACCGCCGCGACCCTGTCGGCGACCGATTTCAGCCTGACAGGCTTCGTTTCGGGCGAGGGCGCGACAATCACCAAGACGGCGGGGACCTATGACTCGGCGAACGTCGGGCCGCGGACGATCACGACCTCGCTGGAATCATCGGACTACGCGCCGACGGGCGGCGCCCTTCTCTCGAACTACGTGTTGCCGACTGCGGTCAGCGGTGCGGGAACCATCCGCCAGAGAGACATCACGGTTGCGATCGTCGGCAACCCGACCAAGACCTATGATGGGTCTGACTCGAGCCTCCTTGGTCCATCGAACTTCAGCGTTTCCGGGTTCGTCGCGGGCGAGGCCCTGGTGGTGACGAAGACCGCCGGCGTCTACAGCTCGGCAGATGCGGGGTCCCGGACGGTCACCACAAGTCTGACCGCAGGGGACTTCTCGATATCCGGGGGCGGCGCCCTCTCGAACTACGCCTTCCCGACAAGCGCCAGCGGGGTGGGGACCATCGACCGGAGGATGCTGACAGCGGCTATCGTCGGGACACCTGCCCGGGCTTACGATGGCTCCGCCACGGCTTTCCTGTCGCCTTCGAACGTCGCGCTGACGGGCTTTGTCTCCGGTCAGGGCGCGAGCGTCTCGAACGCCGCCGCAGTCTACGATGGCGTCGACGCCGGAACCTGGAACGTCTCTGCGACCTTCACCAGCAACGACTTCGCCGCAAACGCCGGGACCCGCCTCGACAACTACATCCTTCCCGTTACGGCCTCCGGCATCGGCCGGATCGATCCCCGGATCCTGACTCTCAGCCTGTCCGGAAACTATTCCAAGACCTATGACGGCGTCCGGACGGCCGCCCTGGCGCCGGGGGCTCTTTCCCTCTCCGGCTTTGCTCCGGGCGAAGGCGGTTCCGTCTCGAAGGCCTCAGGCGCCTATGACTCCCCGGACGCCGGCGCGCGGGTCTTCTCGGTGCAGATCGCTGAGTCTGACTACGTTCTGACGGGCGGTGCGAAGGTCTCCAACTACCTCCTGCCGTCCCTCGCCAGCGTTTTGGCGACGATCAGCCCGAGAGCGCTGACCGTTGAGATCATTGGATCGCCGACCCGGAGCTACGACGGGACCAACGTCGCCAGCTTCACCGCCGCCGACTTCCGCCTGAGCGGCTTCCTGGCGGGGCAGGGCGGATCGGTCACCCAGGCCCGGGGGACCTACGCCTCCGCCGATGCGGGCCAGCATGCGGTGACCGTCAGCCTCGGCGCCGGCGACGTCTCCGTCCAGGGCGACACGCGCCTGTCGAACTACAGCCTTCCGACCATCGCCTCGGGTGTCGGGAGGATCAACCCTGCGGTCCTGACGGTCGCCATCATCGGGACGCCCGCAAAGGTCTATGACGGGAACGCCTCCGCAGGGCTCCGCCCCGCGGACTTCCAGCTCAGCGGGTTTGTTGCGGGGCAGGGGGCCACCGTCACCCAGACCCGCGGGACCTACGCCTCCCCTGACGCGGGTGAGCGCACCCTGACTGCTGACCTTGCCGCCAGTGATTTTTCGCCGCAGGGCGAAACCCGCTTGTCAAACTACGTTCTGCCGACCTCGGCCTCCGGAGCGGGACGGATCAATCCGTCGGTGCTGGCGGTGGCCATCGTCGGCAATCCCACCAAGCCCTTCGACGCGAATACCAATGCCGCGCTCACTTCCGACAACTACGAGCTCTCGGGATTGATCAGTGGACAGACTATTCGCGTCACACGAACGCTCGCGACCTATGACGCCGTAACGCCCGGGCCGCGGACACTCACGGCGACGCTGACCCCAGGCGACTTCGCCGCAGGAGCAGGGGTCAGTCTTTCGAACTATGTTCTGCCGACGCGGGCGACCGGTCCGGGTACGATCCAGGACTTTGCCTCCGGTGATCCCATCAAGGATATCCTGATGGGCCTTGGCAGACCCGACCTCGTGGCCGGCGCCATCTCCCAGCAGGCCTTCTTCGCAGTCGCGACACCTCGGGTCTTCGTACCTTTCCCTGCACCGGGAGCCCCATCCACCCTTCGCACCAGCGGCCTCGCCAGCCTCCCCCTCATCCTGCAAGGACAGTCAGGCCAGTCCTCTTTGGGTCTTGAGGGAGGTCTTGCGACCTTCGTGACCGGTCCGCCCGTGATCAACGCTGTCGACACCATCCTGCTCCAGGGCTCAGGCGAGAAGAGCTGGACCATTTTCATCCCCATGGCTGCAGACCTGGCGGATGGCGATGGAGGGGATCAATAGGCGTGTCTTCCCTTCCCGTCGCGCCGCATCGCCGGCTTGCCCGGCTGCTTGCCGTCCTGGCCCTTGGCCATGTCCTCTTGGCGGGTGTCGCCGAAGCCCAGAACTATCCCAAGGTGGCCCCCCGGCTTCCCGAGGCCAGCCCTCCAGCCGTGTCGGCTCCGCCCGCAGACTCCGGCTCAGCCCCGGAGCGCCGTCCGGACAGCGCCGATCCGGTCCTCTTGCCAGTTCTGAGAGGCGTGGTGTTCGTGGACGGCCCCTTCGCCCTGAAGCCCGCGGGGCTTCCCGTCGAGGCGGCCGGAGAGGCCGGGGTCTCCACCGGCGCCCTTGAGGAACTGGACGCCGACGACTTCAGGGCCGCCATTGCGCCCTTCATCGGGCGGCCGCTGAGACTCTCCGACCTGGATCAGATCCGGGCGCTCGCCCGCGCCCGATATGTCAACCAGGGCAAGCCCTTCCTCGACGTCTCCGCCCCGCCTCAGAACGTGACCTCAGGGGTGGTGCAGGTTGTGGTGACCCAGTACCGCCTGGGCGCCGTGACGGTCTCCGGCGCCCGGCACTTCTCGGAGGACGTCATCCGGCGGCCGCTCACCCTGAAGCCGGGTGACCGCCTCTCCCTCCCAGAGATCGAGGAAGAACTCGAGCGCCTCAACGGAAATCCGTTCCTCGGCGTCAACGCCGTCTTCCAGCCCGGCAGAGCCACGGGAGAGACGGACCTGGTGCTGCAGGCGTCCGACAGGAGGCCGTTCAGGGTCTATACCGGGATCGACAACCGTGGGTTCCGGCAGCTTGGCCTTTGGGAGTACGAGGCGGGGGTGAACTGGGGCAACGCCTTCGGCGCCGGTCACGTCCTGTCCTATCAGTTCACCCGCTCCCTGGAGGGCCGCTTCACCGCCCACTCGGCGAGCGGGGTCTTCGCCCTCGCCCCGAAGAGCAAGCTCCTGGTGTTCGGAAGCTACTCCACGGTGAGGCCGAAGATCACCGAGGAGTTCGACAATGTGGGCCACTCCGGGCAGGCCAGCGTCCGATACTCGCGGAACCTTCCCCGGATCGCCAGAGCCACCGGCGCCGTACAGGTCGGCTATGACTACAAGTTCACCGACAACAACCTGGAGTTCGCCGGGATCGAGATCATCGACTCAAGGATCGAGATCCACCAGTTCCCGGTGAACATCGTCCTGAACGTCTCCGACCGGATGGGCCAGACCAGCCTCTCGAGCGACCTCGTGCTGAGCCCCGGGGGCCTTTCCGGCGCCAATGACGACGCCGCCTTCGAGGCTCTCGTACCCGGCGCCAAGGCGCGATACGCCTATGGTCGCCTCGCCGTGACGCGGATTACCCGCTTGCCTCAGAGCGCGACCTGGGTCGTCCGCGGCGCATTTCAGGCCGCGAGCGGCAACCTTCCGAACAGCGAGCAGATGGGCGGCGGCGGCTCGGGGAGTGCGCGCGGCTACTATCCGGACACTGCGGTGGGATCCACCGGCGTGATCCTCAGCAACGAGCTTCGGCTCGCCCCCGTCAGCCCTTCGGCCCTCCTCGGCCGGCGGTCGACAATCGAGGACAGCCTGCAGGCCGGCGTGTTCTACGATCTCCTCGACATCCGTCAGCCGGACAAGGTTCCCGGAGCTTCTGCGCCCGCCCGCCTGGAGAGTGTCGGCGTCCTGCTAAACTATACCGCAGGCCGCAATCTGGACCTCTCCGTTGACGGCGGCCTGCAGCTGAAACAGGGTCCCAACGAGACCAAGAAGGGGGGGTACGTCGCCATGTCCCTCACCGTAAGCTTCTAGTCGCGCCGAGGGCGCACGAAGGGAGGACCCTGATCATGGGGGACGTGCGTTCCGTCTATGCGGGCCGGGTCCGAAGCGGTCTTGGGTCGGAATATCCGGACCCGTCCGGTACGGCGTCCCCCGAGCAGCTTGAAGCGGCCGAGGTCGGTCATGTCGCCTTCGCCGCGCCCTGGAGGCTGGTCCCGGTGATGGATCGCTTCGCCGCCCGACGCGGCTTCCAAGTTCCCCTGACCATTCCGGACAGACCCTCAGACCCCGGACGTTCTCCCCTTGCGGTCCCTGACGGACTCTTCGTCTCCCTCTGGGCGATCGTCGACGGCGCCGGCGGCGGGCGCTCCGCCCTCGAGTTCACACGGGTCACAGCGGCCCTGACGTCCCAGCTCGACTCCGCCTTCAGGGACGCCCAGCTTGAGCTCAGCCGCAGTTGGCCGGGTGTCGCGGAGGCCGCCGCCCGGGGCTGGCCGGAGCCCTTCACCCTGGAGGCACTGGCCGCCGCTCCGGCGGGTTCCCTGGCCGGTGAGTTCCACTAGTTGATCGTCCGTAACGGCTTCGACCTCGAGGTGCTCGACCGGGAGGCCCTGTCCCTCCGCGACCTGCCCCCGCCCCTCGACTACCTGAACGCCCGGATCCTGCAGGTGCATGATCTGTGGCACCTGGTCGGCGGCTATCACACCACCGGCCTCCACGAGATCGCCATCTCGGCCTTCCAGCTGGCGCAGTTCGGCCATGCCTACTCCGCCTCGGTCCTGGCGGTCACGCTGGCTGCGGCCTCGGTCGAGCCGGTCCGTTACGGCGTCCTGTCCGGGGTGATCGCCGCCGCATGGCGACATGGTCGCATCACGCCGCCCCTGCTGGGGGTCGACTGGCCGGCCCTGTGGGCCGAGCCGTTAGGGACGGTCCGGGAGCGCCTCGGCGTAACAGCCTTCGAATCCCCCTGGCCTGCGGACCTCTTCGAGCAGGCGGCCTGACCCCGCCCCGCCGTTGCCTCCGGCGGATCGAGACCCTACCTTCCGCGCAACGCGCCCGAGGGCGCCTGAAACACATGACCTGGAGGGTTTCCTGATGCTCGGCAGAATGCAGGACTGGCCGCTGACCGTTGACCGAATTCTGGATCACGCCAAGGCCTGGCACGGGGACCGCGAGATCGTCACGCGTTCGGTCGAGGGACCGATCGTCCGCACGACCTACGCCGAGGTCCACTCCCGGGCCAAGCGCTGCTCAAACGCTCTCAAGGCCCTCGGCGTCCTGCCTGGCGACCGGATCGCGACCCTCGCCTGGAATACGGCGCGTCACCTGGAAGCCTGGTACGGCATCATGGGGATCGGCGCCGTCTGCCACACTCTCAACCCCCGGCTCTTTTCCGAGCAGCTGATCTACATCATCAACCATGCCGAGGACCGGGTCATCTTCACCGACCTGACCTTCCTGCCGATCCTCGCCCAGATTCGAGACCAGATCCCGACGGTGAAGCACTTCATTGTGCTCACCGACGAAGCGCACATGACCGACCAGCTGCCGGGCGCGCTTGCCTATGAGAGCCTCATCGCGGGCCAGTCGGAAGTTTGCGCCTGGGGCGGGTTCGATGAGAACACCCCGGCCGGGCTTTGCTACACGTCCGGCACGACGGGCAATCCGAAGGGTGTCCTCTACACCCATCGCTCGAACTTCCTGCATACGCTGGTGACGGCCAGCGCGGATGTTCTGGGGGTCAGCGGCAGGGACACCATCCTCCCGATCGTGCCGATGTTCCACGCCAACGCCTGGGGAATCGCCTTCTCCGCCCCAGCCGTGGGGGCCAAGCTGGTGATGCCCGGGCCGAAGCTTGACGGCGCCTCGGTGCACGAACTCATCGAGGCGGAGGGCGTCACCTTCTCCGCCGCTGTGCCCACCGTCTGGCAGATGCTTCTGGCCCACCTTCGTCAGACCGGAGGCAAGCTGACGAACCTCAGGCGTGTGGCGATCGGCGGCTCGGCCGTGCCCGAGGCCATTGTTCGTGGATTCAGAGACGAATTCGGCGTCGACGTGACACATGCCTGGGGAATGACCGAGACCTCCCCCCTGGGCACCATCGCCAGCCCCTCCCACAAGGTTGCCGAGATGGATGACGAGGCCCAGCTCCGGTTCAAGCTGAAGCAGGGGCGTCCGCCCCTCGGGATCGACCTCAGGCTGCTGGACGACGAGAACAAGGA
>JBJTEN010000255.1:0-8447 GCA_046092925.1 Phenylobacterium sp.
GGCCATCCGCACCCTCTGGCTGGCCCTGACGGCGGCGGGACAGGCCTTCGTGCCCGAGACCAAGGACTGGCGGCTGAACGAGCGCCATTACGGCGGCCTGACCGGGCTGAACAAGACCGAGACCGCGGAGAAGCACGGCGCGGAGCAGGTGCGGATCTGGCGGCGGTCCTACGACACCCCGCCGCCGCCCCTGGCGCCGGGCGGCGAATGGGACTTCTCGCGCGACCGCCGCTATGCCGGCGTCACCCTGCCGGACACCGAGAGCCTGAAGACCACGCTCGAGCGGGTGGAGCCCTACTGGACCGCCGAGATCGCCCCAAGGCTGGCGGCCGGCGAGACGGTGCTGGTGGCGGCCCACGGCAACTCCCTGCGAGCCATCGTCAAGCTGATCTACGGCCTGTCCGCCGACGGGATCATGGAGGTCGAGATCCCGACCTCGAATCCGCTGGTCATCGACCTGGACGGCGCCCTGAAGCCGGTGGCGGCGCGCTATCTCGACTCGGACCGGGCCCAGGCCCTGCCGAAGGCGCCTTGAGCCGCCAGGCCGAGATCGCCGCCATGCGACGGGCCATCGAACTGGCCCGTCCCGGCGTCGGACGGACGGGGGACAACCCCTCGGTGGGCTGTGTGATCCTCGGCCCTGACGGGATCGTCGGCGAGGGTGCAACGGCGGAGGGCGGTCGGCCCCACGCCGAGGAGCTGGCCCTGGCCGCTGCCGGCGCGGCGGCGCGCGGGGCGACGGCCCTGGTGACCCTGGAGCCTTGCGCCCGGCGCTCGGGAGACGGCGTTTCCTGCACGGACCGACTGATCGCGGCGGGTGTGGGCCGGGTTGTCATCGCCTGCGACGACGCCTCGGTCTTCGCCTCGGGCGAGGGTGAGGCGCGCCTTCGGGCAGCGGGCGTCGGCGTCGAGAAGGGACTGCTGGAGGCCGAGGCCCTGCCCCTTTACGCGGCGTACCGACCCGTCAAAAACAACTTTACCGAGATTTAATCGCCTTGTGGTAGAGGGACCCTCTGATCCAGGGGAACTCCCGGCCACATGTCTGTCAAGACACCCCAGTTGCTTGACCTCCCCGTCATGTCCCAGGCCGAGCTGGACGACATCTGCCGGAAGAATGAGCGGTTCAATTCCGGCCGCACCAGCGGCCTGAGGGCCAACCTCGCCTGGCGGAACCTCGCGGGGCTCACTCTCTCGCTTCATGACCTTTCCGGGGCGGACCTCACCGGCGCCAACCTCGAGGGCGCCGCCCTCCTCGGCGCCAAGCTGGACAATGCGAACCTCTTCGGCGCCAACCTGGAGAACGCCGATCTCCGGAAGGCCTCCCTGCGCCGCGCCAACCTGAAAGCCGTGTGTCTGAGGAACGCAGACCTCAGCGAGGCGGACCTGTACGAAGCGGACCTGTGCGAGGGTTCCATTGCGGTGGGCGACCGGAAGCTGGGCTATCGGCTGATCGGGAAGTCCGGCCCTGGAAAGGTGGGCGCCTCAGCAGAGGCGACGTCCGGATCCGGCCCCGTGAAGGCGGACCTGACCGGCGCCGTCATGAGGAAGACCCGGCTGAGCCGCGCGAACATGAAGCTCTGCGTCCTGGCCTTTGCGGACCTCACCGGCGCGGACCTCACCCAGGCCAAGATGAGAGGCGCCGACCTGACAAAGGCGGTCCTGCTCGACGCCCGGACCCAGTACGCCGACACCGTCGACGCCATTCTTGAAGGCGCCCTCCTCAAGCCGCCGGCGGATGGGAATGACGACGAGCCGTCCCTGGCCGATCAGGTTCTGGATCATGTACTCTGGAGCGAAACAAGCGGGCGTTCGGGCCAGGCGGGTGTCTTTGACGCGGCCGACCTGCGGGGCCTCAAGACCCTCAAGGGCAAGGTCCTGACCGCCCTTTCCGCCCGTGGAGCCATCTTTTACGGACTGAACCTGGAAGGCGCCCAGCTTCAGGGCGCGCGGCTGGAGGGAGCCGACCTGAGGACCTGCAACCTTCGGGGCGCCGACCTGCGGGGGGCCCGCCTCACGGGCGCCCTGCTCACCGGGGCGGACCTGCAAGGCGCGAACCTGGGTCCTCTTGAACTGGGCGGCGGGCGCCGCCTGCCCACGGACCTCGCTTCCGCCGACCTGCGTCGCGCCAACCTCACGGGCGCCTGCCTGCAGGGTGCAATGCTCGATGGCGCCGATGTCCGGCGAGCCGATTTCTCAGGCGCCGAACTCCTGGGGGCGTCCCTGGCGTTCGGAGAGACCTTCGGGATGAAGGGCGCAGCCTGATCGCCGCCGTCCGGATGCGAAACGGGCGACGCCCTGAGACGTCGCCCGCGGCAGGGTGTCCGCTCTGTCCGGGGATCAGGCCGCCTTTTCGCCCTCGATGAGCGGGGCGGCGCTGGTGGCGATCTCTATGCGCCGGGGCTTGAGCGCCTCGGGCAATTCGCGGCGCAGGGCGATCGACAGGAGGCCGTCGGCGAGCCGGGCCTCGGTCACGACCACGTAGTCCGCGAGCTGGAAGCGGCGCTCGAAATCGCGCTCGGCGAGGCCGCGGTGGAGGAACCGGCGCTCGGCCTCATTGGCCGCCTTGCGGCCCTGGACGGTGAGCAGGTTCTCCTTGACCTCGATGTTCAGTTCTTCGGGCCGGAAGCCGGCGACCGCAATCTCGATGCGGTAGGCGCTCTCGTCGGTCCGCTCGATGTTGTAGGGCGGGTAGCCGGCGGCCTGATCGACCGAGGCGGACTCCAGGAGCTGGGCCAGACGGTCAAAGCCGACGACGGAGCGATAGAGAGGGGAGAAATCGATCGTGCGCATGTGCGTTCACATCCTTCTTGTCGAAGCAAGGTTGCGTTTTGAGGGCGGACCTGTGCGCGCCGGAGCCCCGCACCGTCCGGAAGGCCCGGAGTTCCAGCGCCTTCGCACACGAAATGGGGGCCGCGCCGGGAGGTTCAAGCCCCTTGGCCGGCGCAGGGCGTTTACAAGCCGGCCAGCCAGCGGCATTGCAGGAGAGGAAGCGGGGGAGCGGCCCATGGATGGACTGGCGGAACTGACGGACAAGGTCCGGGCGCACTTCAGCGGCGGCGGCGCCGGGCTCGACCGGTCCATCCGCCTTGATCTCCGGGGCGAGGGCGTCATCCGCGTCGAGGGCGCCGAGGTGACCAATCTTCCCGACCCTGCGGACCTGGTCATCAGCGTCAGCCGGCGTGACCTGGAGGCCCTGGCGAAGGGCGAGCTGAACCCGATGACTGCGGCCATCACCGGGCGCCTGAAGGTGTCGGACATGGGGCTGGCCATGTCCCTCATGCCCCAGGTCAAGGCCCTCCTGGCCGCCCGGACCGGAGAGGCGTGACATGACTTCAACCGCCCCCCTGACCGCCCTGCCGGACGCTCCGGTCCCTCCCGGCGGCGGCGCCGAATGGTTCGAAGGCCAGGGCGGCGCCCGCCTGCGCGCCGCGCTCTTTCGCCCCGAGGGCCGGCCGCGCGGCTCGGTCATCCTTTCCACCGGACGGACCGAGGCCATCGAGAAGTACTTCGAGGTGGTGTGCGACCTCCAGGCGCGCGGCTTTGTGGTTCTGGTCAACGAGTGGCGGGGGCAGGGGCTGTCGCACCGCGACCTCCCCGACCGGCGCAAGGGCCATGCACGGGGCGTGGAGCCCTTTCTCGCCGACTACCACGCCCTGTTGGTGGCCTTTGAGGCGCGCCTCCCCAAGCCCTGGATCGCCGTGGGTCATTCCATGGGCGGTTGCCTCACCCTGACCGCCCTGGCCCGGGGCCAGGCGCGCCGGTTCGCCGGCGCCGTTCTCTGCGCCCCCATGCTGGGCCTGCGACTGCCGCGCTTCGCCCGCCTGCTGGTCGGCGTCCGGATGCTGGCCGGCGGAGCCGGGAGCTGGGCCCAGCCGCCTGGCGATCCCGCCGCCGAGCCCTTTGAGGGCAATGTCCTGACCCACGATCCTGTGCGCTACCGCAGGAGCAAGGACCTCATCCGGGCCAATCCGGACCTCGCCCTCTCTTCGCCCACCTGGGGCTGGCTGGACTTCGCCCTGAAGGCCACGGACTGGCTGGCGCGCCGCGAGAATCTCGCGGGTGCGACCCTGCCGGTGGTCATCGTCTCCGCGGCCGGTGACCGGCTGGTGGACAACGCCGCCCAGTCCGCTGTCGCCGATCTGCTGCCGGACGGCCGTCTCGTCACCGTGCAGGACGCCGAACACGAGATCCTGATGGAGACGGACCCCCTGCGCACCCAGTTCTGGACAGCCTTCGACGAGCTTGCCGGTCAGGTTGCGCCCCGGGACGCCTGACCCTCCGGCCCAGGTCTTCGCACCCTCTCGCCAGGGGGTGGGCGCGGGGCTAGTCCGCCGCCGCCGCCAGCAAGGGCAGGGCTTCCTCCAGGCAGGCCGGATCCCCGGCAATGGCGATCTGACCTCCGTTCAAGCCGATGGGACGACCGGCCCAGTCGGTGACGACCCCGCCGGCCCCCGCAAGCAGGGGGGCGGCCGCTTCAATGTCCCAGCACTTGCAGGCGCGGGACTCAATCACAAGGTCCATGACGCCCGCCGCGACCATGGCGTAGGCGTAGGCGTCGCACCCCAGGCGCGCCAGCCGGGCCCCCGCCCTCACCCGGGTCCATGCGGCCTGCTCGTCGGGCTCGACGTAGGCGGCGGGGTCCGTGGCGGCGATGATCGCCTCGGAAAGGCTCCCGCAGGACCGGACGCTGAGCGCCTTGCTGGCACCGCCCCGGAGGAGCCGGGAGCCCGCGGGGGAACCGAGGAAGACCTCGCCCAGATAGGGCTGGCCAATGGAGGAGACCAGCGGCTGTCCTCGCCACCGGAGGCTGATCAGGGTGGTCCAGAGCGGCAGGCCGGCGATGAAGGCCCGGGTCCCGTCGACGGGATCGAGCACCCAGACGAACTCCTCGTCCGGCCGGTCCTCGCCGTACTCCTCACCGATCACCCCATGCCCGGGCACGACCTCAGACAGCCGCTTGCGGATGGCGGCTTCGGCGCCCCTGTCGGCCAGGGTGACCGGATCGAATCCCCCCGCGCCGCCCTTGTCCTCCAGCCCGTGATCCGAACGGAAGAGGGGCAGGATGACATCGGCGGAGACCCGGTTGAGGTCGACGAGAAGGTTTTCGAGGTCTGCGATTCGATCCGGAGGCAACATGCCCCTGTCTAGCGTCCGGCGGCCGGGAAGGTAAGGCGCCGCGCTCAGGGCGCCGTCTCGTCCAGCGTTTCGGGCAGACCCTCAAAGAAGGCGAGCAGCGGCGTCCCTGTCGCCCGGGAGATCCTCCAGAGCCGGGATGCGGCGATCCGGTTGGCGCCGCTCTCGTACTTCTGGATCTGCTGGAAGCGCACGCCGCAGGCCAAGGCGAGCTGGTGCTGAGTCAGTCCGATCTGTCGTCGGCGAAGCCGGATCATGCGGCCGATGTGTGCGTCGATGACGACGTCCGGGGCGCGGGCGCTGTTAGACATTTGTGGCTCTCAATCCTCTGTTCCGCCCCGTTCAGCGCCACTTGCATGTGTGCCAAAACGGGACGTTTACCCCTGATTCAGCAAGGCGTGGGCCAGCCCCCCGATTGCAGTCGCAGGTGAGGGCGCGCTATTGAGGGGCGTGACGGAACGGACACGACCCTCCTGGCTTCAGGATTTCGTCTGGCGCCTCGAAGCCTGGGCCTTCGACGCGGTGACCTCCCTGGCGCGCTGCTTTCCCATAGACGCCGTCTCCGACTTCGGCGCCGCCCTGGCGGGAGTCCTCGGCCCCCTGACGTCGACTCACAGGGTGGCTGAAACCAACATCCGGATCGCCTTTCCGGACCTGGATCCAGCCGCGGTGGATCGCCTCCTGACGGCGCAGTGGCGGGCCCTCGGGCGCTGGGCCGCCGAGTTCCTGATCCTCGACAAGATCATCGCCGATCCCGCCCGGGTGGAGGTGGTCAATGGGGAGAGGCTCAGGGAGATTGCGGCCAACAAAGAGAGCGTCGTGTTCATTTCGGGACACTTTTCGTCCATGGAGATCATGCCGGCGGTGATCATCCATGCGGGGGTCACCTGCCAGATCACCTATCGCGCGACGAACAATCCGCATGTGGACGCCCGCATCCGCCGCAGCCGTTTCCGCTATGGAGTCAGGCTGTTCGCGCCGAAGGGCGGGGATGGCGCACGGGAACTGATCCGGGCCCTGGGTCGGGGCGAATGCGTGGCGCTGATGAATGACCAGAAATTCAACGGCGGCGTCCTCGCCCCCCTGTTCGGCGTCAACTGCCACACCGCCCCCGGGCCCTCAAGTTTCGCCCTTCGCTTCGGCATCCCCCTGGTCCCGATGTCGGTCCAGCGGGTCCACAAGGCCCGCTTCCGGGTTATCGTGCACGAGGACATCCGCCTGGAGGACACGGGCGACCGGAATGCGGACATCGCCGCGGGCGTCCGCCGGGTGAACGCCTTCATGGAAGATCGGATCCGGGATCGGCCGGACGAATGGTTCTGGGTCCACAAGCGTTGGCCCAACGAGGTCTACCGGCGGCGGAAGCCGAAGACATAGGGCGCCCTGACGCCCAGAAGCAGCATCGGATCCAGCCGCCGGTCGCGCCACTTCATCCGCCAGCAAAGATGAGGCCCCGTGGCCCGGCCTTCCTGGCCGACCAATCCGATGACCTGCCCGCGCTCCACCCCTTGCCCTTCACGGACGCGGACTTCGGACTGGTGAAGATAGGCGGTCACGAGGCCCTGGCCATGGTCGATCATGGTCAGTCCGCCCTCGAAATGAAGGCCTGTCTCCGCAAAGCTGACCCGCCCGGGAGCCGGCGCCAGGATGGGGGCGCCTTCGGGCGCGGCGAGATCGGCGCCGTAATGGGGCGCCATGGGGCGCCCGTTCAGAACCCGCTGGCCTCCGAACCGGCCGGAAAGCCGGAAGCGCTGCAAGGGTCGGCTGAAGCCTCCTGCAAAGTCCTCGGAATCCGCCCGGCTCGCCCACCCCTTCGCCTTCCGATCCGCCTCCGCAGCGATCCGGGCGAGCAGTTCGTCGCCTTCCGCCTGCACCTGCTGGGGCTGCAGCCCGTCTATACGCTGAATGTCGAAGTCTCCGGGTGCCGCCTGAAGTCTCCGTACGGTCCTAGGGCCCTGCGGGTCGGTGATCGCAAGTTCAAGGGAAAGGGGGCTGTCGCGGTCCAGGCCGACCAGGAACAGCCCCGAGGCGGACGCGGGCCCTATGTCCTCGCCGTCGAGCTGGATCCGTGATCCCGGCCGGGTGCGTCCAATCAGGGTCCCGCCTTGCCGGGCCCGTCCTGAAAGGCGCACGCCCGGCCCCGCGGCGGCTGACGCCTCGCCCGCCATCGCCGTCGCGCCGACCGAAGCCAGGGCGCCCAGCAAACTCCGCCTCGGGAGGAGGGGGGTCAGGGATTTACGGCGCGCCACCGGGCGAGGGCCTCCGCCGGACCGGCATAGGCCTCCTGGTGGACGGCGCTCCAGTAACGCAGGGCCTCCAGGGGAATGCGAACCCCGGATACGGCGCACAGGACAAACCGCCCGGGGCGTACAACTGTGAAGTCGCCGTCCCCGAAGTTCAGCAGGGCGAGGTCTGCGCCGCCGGTGGTGTCAGGTGCGTTCATGAAGCGCTTTTAGCCCCTCCGCTCCGGGCCTGCAAAGGCTCCGCATCAGAACAGGTCGCCCTGGCGCTGCGTCACGCCGCCCGGAGGTTCGATCACCGCGCCGCGCTCGGTATCGGCGAAGACCAGGCGAACGGGCTCTCCGGACCTGAGATCCGCCCCTCTCCGGACAAGACCGCCGTCGGCGCGGTGCACCCGGGCGAATCCCCGTGCGAGGGGCGCCCCCGGATCCGCCGACTTCAGGCGAGCCGCCACCGCGACCAGTCTTTCCTCCGCCCTCGACACCCGACGCGACAGCGCCGGACCCAGCCGCTCGAAGATCCTGGCGAGGCGATCACTTCCCGAGGCCTGGGGGCGGGACAGGAGGCTGGGCTGGAGACGGCCGGAGATTCGGGCGAGCCGGGTCTCGTGCGCCCCGATGTTACGGATCAGACCCGACCCCAGACGACTCCGCGCCAGCCCCAGTCTCTGTTCGGCCAGTTCCACAAGGTCCGGCGCACGGGCCAGGCTGCGGCCCAGACCTTCCAGCCGACCCTGCCGGTCGCCGACGATCCGTCCCCTGCTGCGGTGGAGGCGCCCGGAGAGCTCAGCGACGCCGGCGCGGAGTTCGGAAAGGACGGGCGTCGCCATCTCGGCCGCTGCGGTGGGGGTGGGCGCCCGACGGTCGGAGACGAAATCGATCAGGGTCGTATCGGTCTCATGGCCGACGGCGGAAATCAGAGGGATCCGGCTCCCGGACACGGTCCTGGCGAGGGCTTCGTCGTTGAAGGGCCACTGGTCCTCCACCGATCCGCCGCGGTCGGCCATGAGAGCGAGACGCCCCGGAGCGCTTTCGTCTCCGACCGTCGGGCGCCCAGACGCGCCGCAGCGGCCG
>JBJTEN010000256.1:0-3014 GCA_046092925.1 Phenylobacterium sp.
GTACCCTTTGCTCAAATGAGAGTGCGGCCCTGCTGGAGGTCTTCCCCCGGACCGGGCGCATGCACCAGATCCGGGTCCATCTGGCGTCGATCCGGCGCCCGATCGCCGGGGATGCATGGTATGGAGGCGCCCTTGCGGTGGGCGGCCAGCCTGCGGCCCGCCTGATGCTTCACGCCTCGGCTCTGACCTTTCCGCACCCGGAGGGCGGACAGATGACGCTCCGCGCCCCCTTGCCTGACGACTTCGCCCACCTCCTGGCGCAACTGGGTCTTGCACAGCCGGATGGCGCGTCCGGCGTGGAGCCCATCCGGTGACGCCCGCCAACCTCCTCCTCGTGGGCCTTGGCGGGGGCTTCGGCGCCATCTTGCGCTATCTCCTCTCCGTCGGCTTCGGCCGTCTCCCGGCGGGAACCTGGCCCTGGCCGACCTTCACGGCCAACCTGGCGGGAGGACTCGCCATGGGTCTGCTGGCGGGGTGGCTGTCCCTGCGCGGCGCGGGGGAGGGGGAGCGTCTGCGCCTCTTGCTCGGGGTCGGAGTGCTGGGCGGCTTCACGACCTTCTCGGCCTTCTCTCTCGAGACCCTGATGATGGTCGAGCGTCGGGCCTGGGGGCAGGCTGGCCTCTACGCCGGCCTGTCGGTGATCCTGTCCACGGCGGCGGTCTTCCTCGGCTTCGTGATCCTGCGGAGGCTGTCGGCGTGAGGCAGGTTCGGACCCTGACCGTGGACCCCGGCGAAGGCGGCGTTCGGCTTGACCGCTGGTTCCGCCGGCGGTGGCCCCACCTGACCCAGGCCCAGATCCAGAAGCTCGCACGCTCCGGACAGATCCGGGTCGGCGGCGCCCGAGTGCGGCCAGAGACCCGGCTGGAGGCCGGGGACGAGGTGCGCGTACCGCCCTTGCCGGAGGCGCCGGACGGCGACGCCCCCAAGCCTGCCCTTCCCCCTCGGGACGCGGCCTTCGCCCGGAGCCTTGTCCTGCACGAGGACGAGGATGTCCTCGCCCTGAACAAGCCCGCAGGCCTCGCCGTCCAGGGCGGCACCAAGACCCGCAACCACATCGACCGGCTGCTGTCGGCCTGGGGGGAAGGGCTGGAGCGTCCGCGGCTGGTTCATCGCCTCGACCGCGACACCTCCGGCGTCCTGATCGCCGGCAAGAGCCCGGCGGCGGCGGCGAGACTGGCGGGATCGTTCGCCCGGCGGCGAGCAGAAAAGACCTATTGGGCCCTGGTCCTTGGCCATCCCCGGCCGCAGGACGGGATCCTGGAGCTCCCTCTTGTGAAGACGGGTGTCGGAGACCGCGAGATGGTGGTCCCGGCCGACCCCAGGGATCCCCGCGCAGAACCGGCCCAGACGGAGTTCACTCTCATCTCGAGGGCCGGAGACAGGGTCTCCTGGATGGCCCTGCGGCCGCATACGGGGCGGACCCACCAGTTGCGGGCCCATATGCTGGCCATGGGACATCCGATCCTCGGCGATCCCAAGTACAACACCCCGGACTCTGTCGCCCTGTCGAATGGTCTTGGCCTGCAGTTGCATGCCCGGCGGCTCAGCCTGCCCCACCCCTCTGGGGGACTCCTCGTCGTCGAGGCGCCTCTCAGCCCGGAAATGAAGGCGGGCTTTGCGCGCTTCGGCTTCGACCCCTCCGAAGCGGACCACGAGCCCTTCGGTCAGAGGGGCCGCGGCGGGCGGCGGGGGGGCTGAGGACTGCTGGAGACCTGACCATGACGCAGAAGGGCTTCATTGAGCCCGGCGAGAAGCCGCGGCGCTTCTATTCGGAGGTGACGGTGGCTCCGGACCCTACAGGCTGGTACGTCCTTTTGGATGGCCGGCCCCCGCGATCATCCCGGGGCGCCGCCCTGATCGCGCCAACCCGCGCCATCGCAGAGCTTGCCGCCGCTGAGTGGGCGGCGCAGGTCGATCATATCGAACTGGCCGGCATGCACGCGACACGGCTGGCCTTCACCGCCCTGGAGGCGATTCCCCCAAATCGGGAGGGAGTCGTCGACCAGCTGGTGAACTATGCCGGCAGCGATCTCCTTTGCTATCCGGCGGAGGCCCCGGAGGGGCTTTGTGCGCGGCAGGCGGAGGCCTGGGACCCTGTGCTGCGGCGGGCGCGGGACGAGCTCGGGGTCGCCCTTGAGCCCTCCCGGGGCATTCTGCACCGCGAGCAGCCAGGTCAGGCTCTGGCGGCCGTTCGCCGGCTCGCCCTCTCCTCGGACGACTTCACGCTCTCAGGCCTCGCCTTCGGAGCGCCGCTCTTCGGCTCCGCCGTCCTTGCCCTTGGCCTGTGGAAGGGATGGTTCGGCGGGGAGGAGGCCTTGGACCTCTCGCGTGTGGACGAGGCCTGGCAGGAGTCGCAGTGGGGGATCGACGAAGAGGCCGCCGAACGAACGGCGCGGCTGCGCTCCGAAGCGCGCATGCTGGAGGCCTGGTTCCGCGGGCTTGAGGGGGCTGCGGCTTCCCCGGCGTGACCTTGCGCCCCGGCCCGGCTCCGACTAGGGCTTTGCGCCTGTCGTCAATGCGTCACGGGGTTCTGCGGTGAAGGAAATCCTTGAGGAGCTCGAGCGGCGGCGCTCGGAAGCGCGGGCCGGCGGCGGTGGCCGCCGCATCGACGCCCAGCACGCCAAGGGCAAGCTGACGGCGCGGGAGCGCCTCGACCTGCTGCTTGACGAAGGTTCCTTCGAGGAGTTCGACATGTTCGTCGAGCACCGCGCGGTGGACTTCGGCATGGCCGACCAGAAGGTGGCCGGGGACGGGGTCGTCACCGGCTGGGGCACCATCAATGGCCGCGTGGTCTTCGTCTTCTCCAAGGATTTCACGGTCTTTGGCGGTTCGCTGTCCAACGCCCATGCGCGCAAGATCGTAAAGGTTCAGGAACAGGCCCTGAAGGTCGGCGCCCCGATCATCGGCCTCTTCGACGCCGGCGGCGCCCGCATCCAGGAGGGCGTGGACGGCCTTGCCGGTTATGCCGACATCTTCCTGCAGAACACCCTGGCCTCCGGCGTGATCCCCCAGAT
>JBJTEN010000257.1:0-3361 GCA_046092925.1 Phenylobacterium sp.
GACATTTCCTCGCCCCGGGGCGAGGTGGCGCGCGCCCCCCTCTGCAAGCCCCCTCACCGGGCTTCGCCCGGAGATCCCCCGCAGGGGTGCAATTGCCCCCGTAATTCCTCCCCATCTTGAGGGGGAGTAATTACGGGGTCAATTGCTCCCCTGCGGGGGAGCTCCGGGCGAAGCCCGGTGAGGGGGCTTGCTGAGGGCTGCGCGCGCCACCTCGCCCCTGGGAGAGGAAATGTCGGGCTGATGGCTAGAGGCTGCCGATCAGGTCCAGCCATTCGGCTTCGGTCAGGACCTGGATCCCCAGGGCCTCGGCGGTCTTCAGCTTGGAGCCGGCGCCGGGGCCGGCCACCACGATGTCGGTCTTCTTCGAGACCGAGCCGGCCACCTTGGCGCCCAGGGACTCCGCCCTCGCCTTGGCCTCGTCCCGGGTCATCTGCTCGAGGGCGCCGGTGAAGACCACCGTCTTGCCGGCGACAGCGGTGTCCTGACGGGGCTTCTCGGCGTCGCGGATGCTCAGTTCGGCGACCAGCTCCGCGACGATCCGGCGGTTGTGGGCCTCGCCGAAATAGGCGGCGGCGGCCTCGATCACGGCGCCGCCCACCTGGTCGAGGGCGTCCAGCTCCTCGATGGCCTCGGGGTCCCGGGCCGCGACGCGGTCCATGGCGGCGAGGAAGGCCTCGGCCGAGCCATAGCCCCGGGCCAGGACCATGGCGGTGGTCTCGCCGATATGCCGGATGCCGAGGCCGAAGATAAACCGGTCCAGGGGAATATCGCGGCGCGCCTCGATCCCGGCGACCAGGTTGGCGACGCTGGTCTCGCCATAGCCGTCCATGGCCCTCAGTTCGTCCAGCCGGACGGCGTCCCGGGCCAGGCGAAAGATGTCGGCAGGCTCGCGCACCCAGCCGAGGTCGAAAAAGGCCGCCAGCTGCTTCTCGCCCAGGCCCTCGATGTCGTAGGCCCGGCGGGAAACAAAATGGCGCAGGTGCTCGATGCGCTGGAAGGGGCAGGCGAACTCGCCTGAGCAGCGCCGCACCACCGTCTCGGCGCCCGAGGCCGTGGTCTCGCGCACCAGGGGGGTGGCCAGGGGACAAGGGCAGGTCTGCGGGAAGGCGAAGGGCGGCGGCGGCGGACCGGGCCGCGCGGCCTCCACCACCCCGACGATCTGGGGGATGACGTCGCCGGCCCTCTGGACGATCACGGTGTCGCCCACCCGGATGTCCTTGCGGGCGATCTCATCGGCGTTGTGCAGGGTCGCGTTCTCCACGACGACCCCGCCGACCGTGACCGGGACGAGCCGCGCCACGGGGGTGACGGCCCCCGTCCGACCCACCTGCAGGTCGATGGCGGTCAGGACGGTGCGGGCCTGCTCGGCGGGGAACTTCCGGGCGATGGCCCAGCGCGGGGTGCGGGTGATGAAGCCCAGCCTCTGCTGCCAGTCCAGCCGGTCGACCTTGTAGACCACCCCGTCAATGTCGAAGCCCAGGTGCGGCCGCGCCGCCTCCATCTCGCGATAGGCGGCCATGAGGCCCTCGGCGCCCTCGACCCGGCGCGACTGGGGCGTGGTGGCGAAGCCCCAGGACTTGAGCCGTCCGCGGGCCTCCCACGGAGCCTCGGCGATGGGGGCGCGGACCTCCCCCCAGGCATCGGCGAAACACGCCAGGGGGCGAGTGGCGGTGATGCGCGGGTCGATCTGGCGCAGGGAGCCGGCGGCGGCGTTCCGGGGATTGGCGTAGGTCTTCTGGCCCGCAGCCTCGGCCTGGGCGTTCAGCTCGGCGAAGGCGGCGTGGGAAAGGTAGACCTCGCCGCGCACCTCCACCACCTGCGGCCAGCCGGACCCGGACAGGCGCCGCGGGATGTCGCCGATGGTCAGCAGGTTGGCGGAGACGTCCTCGCCCACCCGTCCGTCGCCACGGGTCGCGCCCCGCACCAGCACCCCGCCCACATAGCGCAGGGAGGCCGACAGGCCATCGATCTTCGGCTCCGCCGTATAGGCGATGTCGGCGTCGTCCAGCCGCAGGAACCGCCGGACCCGGGCGTCGAACTCCAGGGCGTCGGCGTCGGAGAAGGCGTTGTCGAGGGAGAGCATGGGCGCCCCATGCTCCACCGGCGAGAACTGGTCGGACCGGGCGGCGCCGATTCTCAGCGACGGCGAGTTTTCGCGAACCAGGTGAGGAAAGCGGGCCTCGATGTCGGCGTTCCGGCGACGCAGGGCGTCGTAGTCGGCGTCGGACATGACCGGGGCGTCGGCCTGGTGATAGGCGAGGTCGTGGGAGGCGATCGCGTCCGCCAGGCGGGTCAGCTCCTCGGCGGCCTCGGCCTCCGTCAGGTCGGAAACGGGGATCTCAGGCATGCATCAGGGCCCGGGCGGCGGCGCGCGCCTCGTCGGTGACCTGGGCGCCGGCCCGCATGCGGGCGATCTCTTCCTCGCGGGCGGCGGGGTCGAGATCCTCGACCCGGGTGCGGACGGCCGCCTCGTCTCCGGTCTTGGACACGCGCCAGTGGGCGTCGGCCCGGGCCGCCACCTGGGGCGAATGGGTGACCACGAGGACCTGTCCCTCCCGCGCCAGACGGCGGAGGCGGAGGCCTACGGCGTCGGCGACGGCGCCGCCCACCCCCTGGTCCACCTCGTCGAAGATCATCAGGGGCGGCGCGCTACCGCGGCCGGCCAGCGAGGCCTTCAGCGCCAGGGCGAAGCGCGCCAGCTCGCCGCCGGAGGCCACCGTCGTCAGGTCTCCGAAGGGCGCCCCGGGGTTTGTCGCCACCTCGAAGGCGACGCGGTCGCAGCCGCCCGGCCCGGCGCGGTCAGGGGTCAGGGCCTCCAGGCCGACCCGGAACCGCGCCCGCTCCAGCTTCAGGGGCGGCAGTTCGGACTCGACCGCCAGGGACAGGGCCTCTGAGGCGGCCCGCCGGGCGGCCGACAGGGCGGCGGCGGCCTGGATATAGCGCGCCTCGGCCTCGGTGGCGGCGCGGCGGGCGGCGGCGAGGTCCGACTCGCCGGACTCCAACCGGGCGAGGCGCTCGGCCAGGGCCGCCCGGCGCTCGGGCAGGGCCTCCACGGCGCAGCCCATCTTCCGCGCCGCCGCGCGCAGGGCGAAGAGGCGCTCCTCGGCGGTTTCCAGGTCGTCGGGACGGAAGTCGAAGGCGGCGGCGGCGGCCTCGACAGCGGCCTCGGCCTCCTGCAGGCCGCCGAACACGGCGTCCCGGGCGGCCTCGGCTTCAGCCAGCCGACCTACGGCGGGACCCTCTGCGGCGGCCCCCGCCTGCAGGGCCCGGCTGCGGGCCTGGCCGAGCGCCTCGCCCGGTTGGAGTCCGGCGAGTCGGACCTCGCCGCCGCCCGCCGCGCCGCCACCGAGGCCGAGGCGCG
>JBJTEN010000258.1:0-4654 GCA_046092925.1 Phenylobacterium sp.
GCGTTCCCGGCGTCACCATCGCCTTCGTTCTCTACGGGAGTCCCGGTGGGTTGGGTAGGGGGCGGGCCGGAGCGTTCCGGGGATCAGCCCTGAGCGTAGGCTCCGGGGCGGCGACGGGTGAGGGCGAGGGCGAGGCCAAGGGTCAGGCAGATGGCCAGCATGGATGACCCGCCATACGAGATGAAGGGCAGGGTCATGCCCTTGGTCGGGATGAGGTTCAGGTTGACGGCGATATTGATCAGCGCCTGCTCGCCCACCAGGACGAAGAGGCCCGCCGCGGCCACCTGCTGGAACGGATCGGACAGCTTGAGCGCCCGGTAGAGGCCCCGGATCACCAGAAAGCCGAACAGGGCGATCAGGGCGAGGGAGAAGACCAGGCCGTACTCCTCGGCGGCGACCGAATAGATGAAGTCCGTGTGGAGGTCGGGCACATGACGCTTCATGACGCCCTCCCCCGGCCCGCGGCCGATCAGACCGCCGGCGGCGATCGCTTCCGCCGCTCGGTCGACCTGGTGGGTGTCGGCGGTCTCCGGATTCATGAAGCGGTCGACCCGGCTCGCGACATGCGGGAACATGAAATAGGTCGAGATCATCCCGGCGACGGACAGGGCCCCCATGCCCATGACCCAGGAAATCGGGACCCCCGCCATCCAGAATGCGGCGCCGAAGGCGATGGAAATCAGGATGGTCTGTCCGACGTCAGGCTGGATCAGCAGCAGGGCGACCGAGATCCCGTAGAGAACGAAGGCGATGGTGACGCCGGGAACGCCCTCGCCCTTCTGCGCCTCGGCGAACATCCAGGCGACGAGGACGATCAGCGCCGGCTTCATGAATTCCGAGGGCTGGAGCGAAAATCCCCCGAGGTCGAGCCACCGCGTGGCGCCCTTGGCGCTGTGGCCGATGAAGGGCAGGGCCGCCATGACCAGGATGGAGACGAGGAAGACGAAGAAGGCGACCCGGCGGACTCCGCGATCATCCAGCACGGAGGCGGCGATGAGAACCGCCGCCCCGACCGCGGCGAAGACGCTCTGGCGGAGGGCGAAATGGAAGGGATCCGACAGGTTGAGCCGGGCCGCCGCAGCCGGGCTGGCGGCGAAGGCCATCATCACTCCGAGAACGAGGAGGATCCCGACGGCGCCCAGGAGCCACCGGTCCATGGTCCACCACCAGACGCCGATCGGCGACCGGTCGGAACGGGCGAAGGCGGCGTGGGCGGGATGAAGGCTCACGGCGTCGCGTCCTTCAGGCTTTGGGACTCGGCCAGGTCGAGGACCGCCGCGCGGAAGGCCTCGCCCCTCGCCTCGAAGTCGGCGAACTGGTCGAAAGAGGCGCAGGCCGGCGACAACAGGACCACGCCGCCGTCGCCCGAGGCCCGGGCGTCCGCAAAGGCCCGGTTCACGGCGGTGGCCAGATCGGCGCAGTTCACATGCGCGGCCCGCCCTTCGAGGGTCCGGGCGAATTCCGGCGCCGCCTCCCCGATCAGGTAGGCGCAGGCGATCCGGGGGAAGAGATCGACCAGCGACTCGATGCCTCCGTCCTTGGCCCGCCCGCCGGCGATCCAGTAGACCCGGGGATAGCTGGATAGGGCCTGGCGCGCGGCGTCGCTGTTGGTCGCCTTGGAATCGTTGACAAAGCGGACGCCGCGGACATGCCCGACGGTCTCCATCCTGTGGGCCAGTCCCGGGAAGCTGAGCAGACCTTCGGCGATCTCAGAGGCGTGGGCGCCCAGGCCGCGCACGGCCGCATAGGCGGCCGCCGCATTCTGCCAGTTGTGCCGGCCGGGCAGGGATCGCGCCCTGTTGAGGTCAGCCACCTGGACGGCGCGGTCTCCTGTCGCGTCGTAGAGGACGCCCTGGAGGGCGTAGACACCCCGGCCGATCGCCTTCGAGGCTGAAACAGGGACAATGGTGCGGCGGTTCGACGCCTTGACCTCGGTGCAGAGCCTCTGTCCCCAGGGATCGTCGACGCCGATCACCGCCGTGTCGCCGGCGTCCTGGTTCATCAGGATGCGGCGCTTGGCGGAGACATAGCCCTCCATGCCGCCGTGCCGCTCCAGGTGGTCCGGGGAGATGTTGAGGAGGACCGAGACATCCGGCTTGAGGCTGGAGGTCAGGTCCAGCTGGTAGGAGGAGAGCTCCAGAACGTAGACCGCGCCGCCATGCATGTCCGGCAAATCCAGGACGCCGACGCCGATATTGCCGCCGATCCGGGTGTCCCGGCCGGCGTGGCTACACAGATGGCCGATCAGGGCGGTGGTGGTGGACTTGCCGTTGGTGCCGGTGATGGCGATGATCCGGGGACGCTTATGGACGGGGGCGAGGTTGACGGTCCGCGCGAAGAGCTCGATGTCGCCAAGGATCTCGACACCGGCCTCCCGGGCCCTGCGCACGGTCCAATGCGGCTCGGGATGGGTCAGCGGAACTCCCGGGGACAGCATGAGCGCGTCGAATCCAGACCACTCGGCGGCCGCCAGGTCGACAATCTCGAGTCCCTCCGCCTGAGCCGCCGCGAGGCCCTGGGCCCTTTCGTCCCAGACCGCGACCTCCGCGCCGCCGGCCGCGAGGGCGCGCGCGGCGGCCAGTCCGGTCCGGGCCAGCCCGAAGACGGCGACCGTCTTGCCTTCGAAGCCGCGAACCGGGATCAAGGCCCCTCCCCTATCTCAGCTTCAGGGTCGCCAGGCCGAGAATGGCCAGCATGACCGAGATGATCCAGAAGCGGATGACGATGGTCGATTCCGACCAGCCCAGCTTCTCGAAGTGATGATGGATGGGCGCCATCAGGAAGATTCGCTTCCCGGTGCGCTTGAAGTAGGCGACCTGGATCATGACCGAGAGGGTCTCTGCGACGAAGAGGCCCCCGACAATCGCCAGGACGATCTCGTGTTTGGTCGCCACGGCAGCGGCGCCCAGGGCGCCGCCAAGGGCGAGGGATCCTGTATCGCCCATGAAGATCTTGGCCGGCGGGGCGTTGTACCAGAGAAAGCCCAGGCCAGCGCCGATGACCGCGCCGCAGAAGACGGCGACCTCGCCGACGCCCGGCACGACGGGGACCTGGAGATAGCCCGCAAAGACCGCGTTCCCGACCAGGTAGGCGATCAGACCGAAGGCCGCTGCGGCGATCATGACCGGGACCGTCGCCAGGCCATCGAGCCCGTCCGTGAAGTTGACCGCATTGGCCGCCCCCACGATCACGAAGGCTCCGAAGGCCAGATAGAACCAGCCCAGGTTGATGAGGACGTCCTTCAGCACTGGCAGGGCGACGCTGGTGTGGAGGATGGAATCCGGCGCGATCTGGCGGCCCCAGAGCACCATCATCAGAACCGCCGCCGCAGCCAGAAGCGCTTCGACCCCCAGCCGCAGACGCCCCGAGACGCCGGCCGAGCTCTGACGCGTGACCTTGGCGTAGTCATCCATGAAGCCCAGGAGGCCGAAACCCGCCGTCACCAGCAGGACCGCCCAGACATAGACGTTCGACAGGTCGCACCAGAGCAGCGCGCCTGCGAAAAGCCCCGCGAGGATCATGACGCCGCCCATGGTCGGCGTGCCGGCCTTCTCGACAATGTGTCGTTCTATGCCTTCGGCGCGGATCGGCTGCCCGCGCCCCTGCTTGGCCTGCATCCATCGAATGAAGCGGGACCCCATGAGGACCACGACCAGCTGGGCCGTGAAGATCGCCATGCCTGTCCGGAAGGTCAGGTACTTCATCAGGTTGAGAAGAGGCAGGGAGACGCCGGCTGCGACCGCCTGTTCATAGAGCCAGTACAGCATCAGTCCGCCCCTCCGGCCCCGGATCCCATGGCGCGCAGAGCTTCGGCCAGAAGACCGGCCCGCGACCCGTTGGATCCCTTGACCATGACCAGATCCCCGGCCGCCAGAGACGGGGGAATCATCGGCGCCAGCCCTGACGCCTCATCGGCGTAGCCGCCGCGCCGAGTCGAAGGAAGGACGTCCCACAGGGATTTCATCAGAGGCCCGGCGCAGAACACCTGATCGACACCGGCGTCCGCAATGGCCCGGGCCAGGTCAGCGTGGAAACGAGGCCCCTCCTCGCCGAGTTCGAGCATGTCGGTCAGGACGACGATCCTGCGCCCGGCGGACCTGCGCGCGCCCAGCGACCCGATGGTGGCGGCCATGGACAGGGGATTGGCGTTGTAGCTCTCGTCGATCAGGGTGAAGGCGCCGCCGCCGGGCAGGGGGACGAGCTGCTCCGCGCCGCGACCCGGCAGGGCCGCAAATCCGGACAGGGCGGCGAGCCCCGTATCCTGCGGCACTTCCAGGGCGTCGAGAAGCAGGAGACTGCAGAGGGCGTTGAGCCCCCAGTGGCCGCCGGTCTGGGCCAGGGTGAAATCGACCGTCCTGCCGTCGATCTCGGAGCGGATGACGCCGCGGCCGGCGTCGACCCGGAAGTCGAGAAGCCGGGCGTCGGCGCCCTCCGCCTTCCCGAAGGCGCGCACGGCGAGGCCCCTGGCCCGCGCCCGGGCGGCGAGGCATCCGTACCAGCGATTGTCGGCGTTAAGGACAGCGACCGCCCCCGGAGCCGCGCCGTCGAAGATTTCGGCCTTGGCCCGGGCGACCCCTGTCTCACCATCCGGGAAATTCTCCACATGCACCGGCCCCACCGTGGTGATGGCGACGGCGTGGGGACGGACCATGCC
>JBJTEN010000259.1:0-9382 GCA_046092925.1 Phenylobacterium sp.
GGACGAACATCTCGTCCAGATGCCAGCGACCCGTCGGTGGGCTCCTGCGACGACGCAGGTTCGCTGCGATCAGCGGGCCAAACTTGATCACCCAGCAACGGACCGCCTCGCGGCTGACCTCGATGCCGCGCTGAGCGAGCAGTTCCTCAACGTCTCGGATGCTGAGCGTGAACCGATAGTACAACCCCACCGCCTGGCGGATGACATCCGCTGGGAACCGGTGGCGCTTGAACGAGATCGGCTTCACGAATTTCTCCCCCAGGGAGCCAAAACGCGCCCGGTTGGAGACGAGTTACAGTTAGACTGCCAGCACCCACTGAAGAGCAGATCATCGGGATCCTGCGGGAGCAGGAGGCCGGGCTTTCGCGTCCGCGACCCCTTCGCAATATCCTGCGCGAGACGCTTGCAGAAGCGTCCAGCGGTATCCACGTCACCAGACAAGTGGAGAGACCAATGACCATCAAGCCTGTTCAAGGCCTCCGGCTGACGGGGCTTTTGACAAACACGGACAGAGGGAAAACATGACGCGGACTGTTCTGGTGGCCGGTTTCGCGCTGATGCTCGCAGCCTGCGGCGATGCCGCCGACCTGCAACCCGTGAAGCAGGGCGCGCTCGATCTCGGCGGGCAGGCGCTCGAGGCGGCGAGTGGTGCTGTGGATACCAAGACGGCCTGCATGCTCGCCGGACAGACGGAAGCATTCTGTGGCTGCGTTCAAGACAGCCTGGGGTCCAGGATCACCGGCGAGCATCTGGACGCGTTGAAGACGGTCTTCAGCGAAAGTCTGAGCGGAGAAGGCTTGTCGGCCGCCATCGAGAAAGCCAGCAGTGTTGACGCGCCGACCCGCGAGGCATTGGTGCAATGTGCAACAGCCGCCGCTGTTGAAGGCGCTTTGGCCGAGGCGGGGAACTAGCCTTTCAACCCCTCTGGCCGCGCGGCTGTTCTGGGCCAATGACCGCCCCCCGCCGCCCAATTTCGCATGACGGTTGTCGCGGGGAAAACGGCCGAACGCTCCGGTCCGGTCCTCGACAGCGGTCGCGCAAGACCCTCCCCTTCAGCCTGCTGCGCAAGTCGCGGTTCGGCCATCAGCGGCTTGCGGATGTCAGGATGCTGCTCCATCGCGTTGAGCCAGTCCTGCCAGCCCGGCTCGAACTCCAGCACGCCTCGCCGGACCTCATGAGCCAGGTGTTGTCGCCAGGGAGGGTGTTCACCCGAGGAGGTGCTTGAGCGAAGCTGGCGTTGCAACACACCACTTCCAGCGGAACTCCCCGGATGAACGTGCATCAGAATGCCCGACTGACGCCTTCGGGTCGAGCCTTGATGGCCGCGCAGAACGAAGCCGATGTGCGCGTGACCGGTATCGTGGTGGTTGTCTGCGACCCAGGAGAACCGTGCGCCGGGTTCGGCCCCCTCCGCCACCGAGGCGGCAAGGACCAAGGCGGAGTTCAGGCGAGTTCACCAAGACCCAGGCCGACCCGGCCGCGACCCGGTTGAGTGCAAGCCACGGCTCAGCGTACCGGAAGCTATATGCCGCTCGCCCCCGCCGGCGCCGCCCGGTGACACGCCCGCAGGACCCCGACCCAGGTGTCCGGCCTCAGGTCTCCTCCCTCACGAAGCCGGCCACCGCGTGCCAGCTTTGGAAGAAGAGCTCGTCTCCCATGAGGAAGAGGGCTGTCTGGCTGTCTTCCTCGTCGTCCTCCGGGAAGACGATTTCGTAGTGGATCTCGTCCGCGGCCACGACCAGGGGCATCTTGTCGAGATAGGGCCGGGGTTCGCCGGCCCAGAGGATCTGGCCGCCCTGGATGATGAGCTCGGTGTCCGAGCCCTCTGCATCCACCCATCGCCCCTGGAGGGCCTCCGGGAAGGCGGCCTCGCGACGCTGGCGAATCTCGACCTCGGAACTCGACTTGCGCTCTTCCCGCTTTCGCTCGAGCCAGGCCTCGAAGGCCTCTTCATCGTCCTGCGGAGGCCTGTCGTCTTCGGCAGGCGCGCATTGAAGAGAACATAAAAAGAACATTCTCGAGATGGCGGCGTCGATGCGTCTGGCGGATTGCTCCGCCTCCGCCAGGCGATAGACTTTCCCCCGACGGGGGCGGGAGGCGAGCGATGGGCATGACACGCAGGCAGGCCGCGGCGGCGACGGGGGCTGGCCTTGCAGCGGGCATCCTGGCCGCAGACGGGGCGAAGGCCGCGGGAGCGCCGGGGGTCATCGACGTCGTGGTGGTGGGGGCCGGGGTCTTCGGCGCCTGGACCGCCTGGCGCCTGAAGCGGAGCGGCCTGCAGGTCGCCCTCCTCGACGCCTACGCCCCGGGCAACGCCCGCTCGTCCTCGGGGGGCGAGAGCCGGGTGATCCGTCTCTCCTACGGCGGCGATCCCCTGTACTCGCAGATGGCGCGGGACTCCCTGGCCGCCTGGGCGGACCTGTCCGCCCGCCAGACCCTGCCCCTGCTACACCGTACCGGGGTGCTCTGGTTCTCCCCCACGGGCGACGACTACATGGCCCGCAGGCTGGCCTGGCTGAAGGCCAATGGCGTCGCCCACCAGGCGGGCGATGCGGCCTGGCTGCGCCGTCGCTATCCGCAGATCACCTTCCGCGACGGCGAGAGCGGTTTCCTGGAGGACGACAGCGGGGCCCTGATCGCCGGGCGGGGCGTGCAGACCGTGGTGGCCGACGCGGGCCTCACCGCCCGGCGCGTCCAGGCCGGGCCGCCGGTGCGGCTGTCCGACGGAACGGTTCAGGTCGGCGGCGTCCGCGCGCGCTCGGCGGTCTACGCCTGCGGACCCTGGCTGCCGAAGATCTTCCCGGAGCTGCTGAAGGGACGGATCGTCGCCACCCGGCAGGAGGTCTATCACTTCGGCCCGGCGGCCGGCGACGGGCGTTTCTCGCCGCCTGCCCTGCCGGTATGGGCCGACTTCAACGCCGGCGACATCGTCTACGGCTTCCCGGGCCTGGAAGGGCAGGGCTTCAAGATCGCCTTCGACCGCCATGGCGTGGAGGTCGACCCGGACACGCAGGACCGCCGGGTGTCGAACGAGGGCGTGGCGGAGGCCCGCGCCTACCTCGCCCGGCGCTTTCCCGGCCTCGCCGAGGCGCCCTTTGTCCACGGTCGGGTCTGCCAGTACGAGAACAGCTCGAACGGCGACTTCCTCATCGACCGCCTGCCGGGCTTCGACCGGGTCTGGCTGGTGGGCGGAGGCTCGGGCCATGGCTTCAAGCACGGCCCCGCCGTGGGAGACCGCGTCGCGCGGCACGTGATGGATCCGACCCTGCCCGTCGAGCCTCGCTTCAGCCTCGCCAGCAAGCAGGCCGTCCAGAAGCGGACGGTCTACTGACTTCCCGCGGTCCCCTCGCTGGCGTCCCGCTCTTCCGGGACAGGCCGGCCAAGGCCTCTGGCGCCCGAAAACCGGCTGCACTAACACTGGCCTAAGTCTCCGCGCGGCGCAAAGGTGCGGAAAAGGGGCAGACCGCCGCTGCGATCGCTGCGGCCCAGGGAAGAGGGATAAGACATGATGAGGATGCCTGTGGCGACCGCGATGCTGTCGGCGACGCTGGGTCTCGCCGCCGCGAGCGCAGCCTTCGCGCAAAACGCCGAGCGCCGGGTCGACAATGACCGCAACTCGACGAAGACGACGGAGGTGCCGCGCTGCGCCCGGTCGCTCGGGACGCTGACGATTACGGACGGAGAAGGCCGCGGCTGGACCCAGTACAACCTGGGGGCGCCCTCCACCCTTCTGAAGACCTATGTGCAGCGCTCAGGGTGTTTCCGCCTGCTTGACCGCGGCGCCGGAATGGCGGTGGCCGAGGCTGAGCGTCAGCGCGCTGCGGGGGGCGATCTCCAACGGGGATCGAATGTCGGCGGCGGACAGGTCAGGGCGGCGGACTACGTGCTGGTGGCCGACGTCTCCTCCGCGAACGCCAATGCCGGCGGAAACGCCCTGGGGGGCGCCCTTGGCGGCCTTGTCGGGGGCCGGATGGGCGCCGTCATCGGCGGGATCCGCACCCAGCGGGTGGAGGCCCAGACGGTCCTTTCGCTTGTGAACGTACGCACCTCCGAGACCGAGGCGGTCGTGGAGGGCTCCGCGTCCAAGAGCGACATCAGCTTTGCCCTCGGGGGCATACTCGGCGGCGGCGGGCTCGGAGGCGGGGCCTACGAGAACACGAACGAGGGCAAGGCCATCGCCCTGGCCTTCCTGGACGGCTATCGCCAGATCGTGACCCAGCTTGGCGGCTTGTCTTCGAACGCCGCAGCGGCGGCGCCGCGTCAGACCTTCGTGGTGCGAACCGGGGTCGTCGAGATGAAGCGCTCTCCGGCTGCGGCTTCGAGCACCGTGCGCACCCTGGATGCGGGACAGATGGTCTATCCGCTCGGCGGCAAGGAAGGCATGTGGTGGGAGGTCGAGGACGAGAACGGGAATGTCGGCTGGGTCCTCAACGACCGCCTGCAGCCCAGGAGATAGCCCTTCGGGAGGCTGGCCCGTCAGGAGAACGGACTGAGGGACCAATCCCGTCCTAATCGATGCTGGCGGCGGCGGCTGGTCATCCGCGATGCGCCTGATCTCGCCAGAGCGGGAACTCAAGTCGATCACCACGGCCGGGGGTGAAGCCGACCATCGCAGCAGCGTGGGCGCACCATCTCGACTTCGAACCTAAGGCTTTACATTGTACGAAATGCGCCGCAGGCTATCGACCAGCCCTGTTCCCGGGAGGATACCATGAAGGTCTATTTCGCTCCGAACTCCCGCGCCGTGCGCACGGTCTGGCTTCTTGAAGAGATTGGCAGGACCTATGAGCTGGAGCGCTTCACCCTCGGGCAGAGGGAAATGCGCAGCCCGGAGTACACCCGGATCAATCCCCACGGCCGGGTCCCGACCCTGGTGGATGGCGAAACTACGATCTCGGAGAGCACCGCCATCGCCCAGTACCTCGGCGCGAAGTACGCCCCGCACCTGATCCGCGGGCCCGACCATCCGGACTTCGCCCTGTATCTGCAGTGGCTGCATTATGCCGAAGGCATGATCATGCCGCCGATCAACAACTATGTGGTCGAGACGATCCTCTTGCCCCCCGAGAGGCGGAATCCCGAAATGGCGGCGCGCGCCCTGAAGGTCCTGAACCGCACTCTTGACGCCGCCGAGATCCACATGGCCGGCCGCGAGTACATCGCAGGCGACTTCACCGTGGCGGACACCATCACCGGCCACGCCATCATCATGTCCAGACGCCTCGGCGCAGACTTCGCCAGCTTCCCGAACCTCGGCGCCTACGCGGACCGGCTGGAAGCTCGCCCGGCATTCAGGTCCGCCGAATCCGCCTGAGCAACAGCCCCGGAGGTCCATCCGGCGAACCCGACAGCCAATCCACCCGCCGTCCTCCCGCCTGCGGGTGTGGCGATATCCTTGCTCCTGGCCCAAGCCCGGGAGGACGACTGCGTGGGCCTTAAGCCTTAGGACCCCTGCAGAGCCCCTGAGCCATCCAACCGAGTGCAAGGACCTTCTCCGGATCCTCGCTCATGGGCCCGGGGGCCAGCCGTGCGCCCGACCTGCCCCCGAGCCTCCGGAACCCTGGCCTGAAGCCAAGACCGGCGATGCTGTGCGCCAGTTGATGTCTGCCCGCCGGCCACGAACCTGGGAGGGCCCCGGCGCGGCCAGGGAATCCCTCCAAACCCTCCCTAATGACATAACAAATAGTCAACCAATTCACAGATCAGAAACCCTATTGGGTCTGAAAAAATTATATTCGTCGTTAAACCGAGCGTTAATTGAACCGGGTATTTATGTAATCAGTAGTCTTCAGTCCATGGCATGATTAATAAGTGATAACTTTAATTGGCGCCATGGTCGAAAAGCCCAAGCTCGAGGAAGAGAGCAAACTTTTGGGGAACCATAAATGCTGAATATGCTGAATAACCGCTTGTCCATCATGGCGCGGATCGGTCTCGTCGGCGGGATATTTGTCATCCCGGTCATCATCGCCGTGACGCTGATCATCCTGGAGCGATTTGAGCGGATCAACTTCGCCGAGAAGGAGCAGAGCGGCCGTCTGTACATCGAGCAGGTTTGGCCGGTGGTGCTGGAGAGTGCACAGGTCGGTGGACAACGTCTCCCTGCGCCGCGCCAGCTTGACAGCGCCGTGATGGCCGGAGCGCAGGCGTTCAACGCCGACCAAGCGGCTTCAGCATTTCAGTCCGCCGCCAGCCATTCTGAAAGACTTGGCGCAGGTCGCTCGCTGATCAGCGCGGTTGCCGATGGGTCGAACCTGACGCTCGATCCGGACCTCGACAGCTTCTACACCATGGACGCCCTGACAGTGCGTCTTCCCGCCCTCCTGGAGGCGGCGACGGGGCTTTACAATGCGATCAATGCAGCCGCACCGGCTGCGGACATCGCCGTTGCGACGGACCGTCTGAAGACAGCCAGCAGTGCGGCTCACGCGTCTTTGAGCGCTTCGGTCGCCGCGTCGCCGCCGGGTGAAACCCGGACCAATCTGCAGAACCAGCTCGCACGGCTGACCCCCGTGACCGAAGGGCTGATCCGCCAGGGTGAATTGGCCATGACGGGTGCGCCCGCCGACGCCACGGGAGCCCAGGCTGCATTCGCAACTGAAATGAAGACGATCTGGCCTGCCGCCTCCGCCGAGCTTGGCCAGATGCTGGAGAAGCGAATTCAGGGCTTCTATCGCGAGCTCGCCCTTCAGTTGGGCGTTGTTGTCGCCATTCTTGCGATCGCCACATGGTTTGCGGTGACGGTCGCCGGCGGGCTGCGCAAGCGGGAAGAGGCGGACGCCCAGTCGATCTACGACCTGAAGGCCATGGCGGCGGCGATGGATGAATCCCAAGCCCGGATCGACTTCGACCTCGACGGTGCGGTCATCGGGGCGAACGAGAACTTCCTCGGCGTCATGGGCTACTCGGCGAGCGAGATCATCGGAAGAAAGCACGCCATGTTCCTGGACCCTGCCTACGCGCGCAGTCCGGAGTACGCGGGTCACTGGCAGCGCCTGAGAAGCGGGGAAGCGATTGCAGATGTCTTCACGCGCTACGCCAAGGGTGGATGCAAGGTCATCATCCAGGCGCGTTACACGCCGCTGATCGGAAAGGACGGCAAACCCTACCGGGTGGTGAAGTACGCCACCGACATCACCGCTTCGGAAATCGCACGGGAACAGGCCGAGGCCGAGCGCGCCCAGCGAGCCCAGGAACAGGCGGCTGTCGTCACATCGCTCGCCAGCGCCCTGAGCAGTCTTTCGGAGGGTGACCTTCAATCGCAGATCACCGAGACCTTCCCGGCCGATTACGAGCAACTCCGCAAGGACTTCAATGCGGCCGTGGCGTCCCTCTCTGAGACTCTGGGTCAGGTCCGCACCGGGTCGGACGCCATGCGGACCGGGGCAGAGGAGATCGCCCACGCCTCAGACGACCTCTCACGTCGCACCGAGCAGCAGGCCGCCAGCCTCGAGGAGACTGCAGCCGCCCTGGACCAGATCACCGCCACGGTGAAGACGACGGCTGCGGGCGCCCGCAGAGCCAACGAGACTGTGGCCATGGCCAAGTCCGAGGCCGTCCGGTCAGGCGAAGTGGTGGCCCAGGCCGTTCAGGCGATGGGCGACATCAAGACGTCGTCCCAGGAGATCAGCCAGATCATCGGCGTGATCGACGAGATCGCCTTCCAGACCAATCTTCTGGCGCTCAACGCCGGGGTGGAAGCCGCCCGAGCCGGCGACGCCGGCCGCGGCTTCGCCGTGGTCGCGCAGGAGGTGCGCGCACTTGCACAGCGCTCCGCCCAAGCCGCCAAGGAGATCAAGTCGCTCATCTCAGCTTCCAGCCAACAGGTTGGTCAGGGGGTTGAACTGGTCGGTGAAACCGGCAGGGCGCTCGACAAGATCGTTGCGCAGGTGGCGGACATCGACGCCCTGATCTCCGAGATCGCCGCCTCCGCCCAGGAGCAGGCCACCGGCCTCGCCGAGGTGAATACTGCGGTCAATCAGATGGACCAGGTCGTGCAGCAGAACGCCGCCATGGTTGAGCAATCCACGGCCGCCACTCACGCCCTGAAGTCGGAGACCGCGGAGCTCAACCGCCTGATCTCCCGCTTCCGGACGGGTTCCAGCCAGGGCGCGGCGCGCCCAGCCCCACAGCTGGCGGCTTCCGATGCGACGCCTCGACCCTCGCCTGCACGCGCCGCTACGCGCCGTATCGCCGAGACCTTCGGGGCCACTGCGCTCAAGCCTTCCGAAGACGGCTGGGAGGAGTTCTAGGCAATGACAAACACACTTCGCCTCGACAGGGTGCTGGACCTTAAGGCCGCCCAGCCCCTGAAGGCGGCGCTGGCAGAGCATCGCGGGGCTTCCGTCCGGTTGGACGCCTCAGATGTGGAGCGCCTCGGGGGGCTCTGTCTCCAGGTTCTGGTCGCCGCCCGGCGCGCCTGGTCCGAGGAGGGCCACGACCTGACGATAGAGCCCTGCTCCTCAGCCTTCTCCGCCGCAACGGCTCTGTTCGCTGCTCAATCCCATCTTGGCCTCCAGGCCGACAAAGACGGAGTCTTCGGGTGATCAAGATCCTTACAGTGGATGATTCCCGCACGATGCGAGACATGCTGCGCCTGGCTCTGGCCGGGCAAGGCTTCACGGTCGCCCAGGCCGTCGACGGGGAGCATGGTCTCGAGGTGCTAAATGAGAGCGGCGCCGATGTCATCATCACGGATATCAACATGCCCAAGCTCGATGGGTTCGGCTTCATCGAGCGGGTAAGGGAGGACGCCGCTCATCGGGCGACGCCGATCCTGGTGCTCACCACGGAGAGTGATCCCGCGAAGAAGGTGCGCGCCCGCGAGGCCGGCGCGACCGGCTGGATCGTCAAGCCCTTCCACCCCGAGAAGCTGCTTGATGTCATCCGGAAGGTGGCGGCCTGAGCCAATGGACGAACTTGAGGAAATCAAGGTCACGTTCTTCCAGGAATGTGACGAGCTGCTGGCTGACCTTGAAGCGGGGCTTCTGAAGATCGACGCCGGGGACGCCGAGCCTGAGCTGGTGAACGCAGTGTTTCGGGCGGTTCACTCCGTCAAAGGGGGCGCCGGCGCCTTCGGGCTTGAGGCCCTCGTGCGCTTCGCTCACGTCTTCGAAACCCTTCTTGAAGACGTCCGCAGTGGAAAGATCGGTCTTCGGTCTGACCTCGTTCAAGTCTTGCTTCGCGCCGCCGATGTGCTGGCGGATCATGTGGCCGCCGCGAAGCTTGGCGGCGAGGGCGACATCGAGACGACGGCCGCCATGGTGAGGGAGCTTGAAACCTGGATCTCGGGCGGTCCCCTCCTGCCGCAACCGGTTCCGGAGCCGGAACTTCAGCCCAACGAGGACGGAATTGTCTTCACACCGGTCACTCTCACCATACC
>JBJTEN010000260.1:0-4068 GCA_046092925.1 Phenylobacterium sp.
CATGTCCGGGGCGGCCCACATGCCCTTGCCGATCTGCGCCCGGCCGGGGAAGCCGGCGGCGAGGCCGATCTCGACATTGCGCTTCTCGTAGGCGGCCAGCCAGCCCTCGGCCTTCATGGCGTCCTTGCGGACCATGGGCCCTGCCTCCATGGCCGTGTGGATCTCGTCGCCCGTGCGGTCGAGGAAGCCGGTGTTGATGAAAACGATCCGGTCCTTCGCCGCGGCGATGCAGGCGGCGAGGTTGGCGCTGGTGCGGCGCTCCTCGTCCATGATGCCCATCTTCACCGTATTGCGGGCCAGGCCCAGGGCGTCCTCCACCTGGTCGAACAGGCTCACCGCCAGGGCGACCTCATCCGGCCCGTGCATCTTGGGCTTCACGACATAGACCGAGCCCGCCGGGCTGTTACGGCGCGCGCCCTTCAGGTCGTGGATCGCCGCGGCCACCGTGATCAGGGCGTCGACGGCGGACTCGTAGACCGGCGACCCGTCCAGGGTGACCATGTCCGTCAGCATGTGGTGGCCGACATTGCGCACCAGCAGGAGCGAGCGACCGCGCAGCACGACCTCGCCGCCGCCGGGGGTGGAATAGCGCCGGTCCTCGTCCAGCCGCCGGGTCTCGGTGCGTCCGCCCTTCTCGAAGGTGGCGGCCAGGTCGCCGCGCATCAGGCCCAGCCAGTTGCGGTAGACGCCGGTCTTGTCCTCGGCGTCGACGGCGGCGACGGAATCCTCGCAGTCCTGGATGGCGGTCAGGGCGGATTCCATCAGGACGTCGGCCACGCCGGCGGGATCGTCCTTGCCGACATTGTGCGTGCGGTCGACCTGAATCTCCAGGTGCAGACCGTTGTGCTTCAGGAGAATGGCGCTCGGCGCCGAGGCGTCGCCGCGCCAGCCGGCCAGCTGCGAGGGATCAGCCAGGGCCGCTGCGCCGCCCGAGGTCAGGGTGACGGACAGGGCGTCGCCGACGATGGCGTAGCCGGCGGCGTCGGCATGCGAGGCGCCGGCGAGGGGCGCGGCGCGGTCCAGGAGGCCCCGGGCATAGGCGATGACCTTGGCGCCGCGGGCCGGGTCATAGCCCTTGCCGCCGGTCGGCGGCTCCAGGGCGTCGGTGCCGTAGAGGGCGTCGTACAGGCTGCCCCAGCGGGCGTTGGCGGCGTTCAGGGCGTACCGGCCGTTCGAAACCGGGACCACCAGCTGGGGTCCGGCGATCCGGGCGATCTCCGGGTCGACATTCTGCGTCCCGATGGTGAAGGGGGCGGGCTCGGGCAGGAGATAGCCGATCCGGGTCAGGAAGTCGGTCTGGGCGGCGAGGTCGAAGGGCTGGCCCTTCCGCGCCGTCCACCACTCGTCGATCTGCGCCTGCAGGGCGTCGCGGCGTTCCAGAAGGGCGCGGTTGCGCGGCTGCAAGTCCTTCAGGAGGCCCTCGAGCGCAGCCCAGAAGGCGGCCGGCGCCACGCCGGTCCCGGGCAGGAGGTCCTGTTCGACAAAGGCGTGCAGGAGGTCCGCGACGGCGAGGGAGGGGCTGACCTGCATGACATACCGACCTTTCAAACCGGTCGCCGACAGGCGCCCGGGCGCGGCTGCGAAGCCTGTCGCAGCGGCGCTGCCATACTCTGCGAAGCGCGGGGCTTCAATGGGGAGCAGGTCGTCCGGGCGCCGGTTTCAGGCGTCCGAGAAGCCGAAGGGCGCCAGGGTGCGGCGGTAGTCGTCCGGCAGGATCTGGCGGCCGATGGGCGGCGCCGACCGGGCGGCGCAGTCGGCGCGGTGGCAGAGCCGGCAGGTGACCCCGATGGGCGTGGCCTGCTCGGGCCCTCCGCCCCGGTGGTCGGCGGCGTAGACCAGCCGGTGGGCGTGCTCCTCGGCGCAGCCCAGGGCGATGGCCCGCTCGATCCGCGGCGCCCCGAAGCCGCCGCCGCCGGCGGTCACCGTCCGGGCTATGGAGAAGAACTTCTCGCCGTCCGGAAGTTCCAGCCACTGGGTGACGATCTGCCGGGGGGTCCGGAAGGCCTGGTGAAGGCTCCACAGGGGGCAGCCGCCGCCGTGCCGGGCGAAGGGAAAGCCCGCGCCGTCCAGCCGCTTGGAAACATTCCCCGCCTCGTCGACGCGGATGAAGAAAAAGGGCACCCGCTCCTGGCCGGGCTTCTGCAGGGTGGTCAGCCGGTGGGCGGTCTGCTCGAAGCTTGCCCCGAACTGGCGGGCCAGGGCCTCCACGTCATAGCGCCGCGCCTCCGCGGCCCGGGCGAAGGCGGTGTAGGGCATCAGCAGGGCGGCGGCGGCGTAGCTGGCCAGGGCCCGGCGGGTCAGGCGCTGGCCCCCCTCGGTCTCGAAGGCGCCCTCGGCCAGGACCTCGCCAATCTCGGCTTCCAGTTCGAGGTAGGCGGTCTGGAGGGCCAGCTGGAAGGACTGGCTGGCGCCGTCGAGGGTGTCGTCCAGAAGCACCTCCCGGCGGTGGCGGTCCAGGCGACGGGTGGCGCCGGTCATGACGTCCGGAGGCAGGCGACGCACGCGCAGGCCATGCCGCGCCTTGAGGTGGCCGGCTAGGCCTTCGTCGGCCGCCACGGCCTGGGCCAGGCGCTCTGCGGCGTCGTCCAGCAGGGGGAAGCTGTTCCGCCGGGCGGCGAGGAACCGCCGGGATTCCGCCACCGGGTCGGAGGCGTCCTCGCCGTCGCGACCGTCGACGCTGCGGTCCGCCAGGGCCAGCTGCTCCTCCCGATAGGCGGTGTAGAGCCGCAGGAAGGCCTCGGTCACCCCGGGGAAGTTGGCGGCCGCGTCGGCCACCTCGAGGGCCTTCAGTTCGATGCCGCCGAACATGGGATCGCGCAGGGCGGCCCGGAGGCGCGCGGAATCGTCCCCGCTCTCGGCCGCCAGGGCGGCGACATCCAGGCGATAGGTCTGGGCGAGGCGCACCAGCATCTCGGCGCTGAGGGGCCGATGATTCCGCTCCAGGAGGGCGATATAGGAGGCGGAGACCTCCAGGTCCTGCGCCATGTCGGACTGCGTCAGGCCGAGATCCCGCCTCAGGCGTCTCAGGCTGGGGCCGACATAAAGCCGGCGTTCGCTGGTCATGTTCAGGGACCTCCTGAAAGTCAGATCCTTACAACATTACAAGTCTTGCTTGTAAAGTCTGACAGATCGACTTCGCGGGGACTCGATTTCCCGTCACGCCTGCGTCACACGGCAGGCCGCCAAAGGCCCCGTCTGGCGGGCGCCCGGCCAGCAAGGGATTCCAAGGCCATGTCGTACCAGGACGATATCCAGAAGGTCGAAAAGCTCATCCGCAGCAAGAACGGGACGTGGGACGGCATCAGCGCCGAATCCGTCGTGCGCATGCAGGTGCAGAACCGGTTCCGCACCGGCCTCGACATCGCCCGCTACACCGCCGCCATCATGCGCAAGGACATGGCCGCCTACGACGCCGACCCGGCCAACTACACCCAGTCCCTGGGCTGCTGGCATGGCTTCATCGGCCAGCAGAAGCTGATCTCCATCAAGAAGCACTTCGGGACCACGGACCGGAAGTACCTCTACCTGTCGGGCTGGATGGTCGCCGCCCTGCGTTCGGACTTCGGCCCGCTGCCGGACCAGTCCATGCACGAGAAGACCTCCGTGCCCGCCCTGATCGAGGAGCTCTACACCTTCCTCAAGCAGGCCGACGCCCGTGAGCTCGGCATGATGTTCCGCGAAGTCGACGCCGCCCGCGCCGCTGGCGACAAGGCCAAGGACGCCTCCCTCATCAAGGCTATCGACGGCTACCAGACCCACGTCGTGCCGATCATCGCCGACATCGACGCCGGCTTCGGTAACGCAGAAGCCACCTATCTCCTGGCCAAGAAGATGATCGAGGCGGGCGCCTGCGCCCTGCAGATCGAGAACCAGGTCTCCGACGAAAAGCAGTGCGGTCACCAGGATGGCAAGGTCACCGTCCCGCATGAGGACTTCCTCGCCAAGGTCCGCGCCTGCCGCTACGCCTTCATGGAGCTGGGCGTCGAGGATGGGATCATCGTCACCCGCACCGACAGCCTGGGCGCCGGCCTGACCAAGCAGATCGCCGTCAGCCACACGCCCGGCGAC
>JBJTEN010000261.1:0-7399 GCA_046092925.1 Phenylobacterium sp.
AGCAGGGACGCACCCAGCCCGGCATGACCATCGTCTGCGGCGATTCCCACACCTCCACCCACGGGGCCTTCGGGGCCCTGGCCCACGGCATCGGCACCTCCGAGGTCGAGCACGTCCTCGCCACCCAGACCCTGCGCCAGAAGAAGGCGAAGAACATGCGGGTGGTGATCGAGGGAACGCCCGCCCCCGGCGTCGGCGCCAAGGACTTCGCCCTCGCCGTGATCGGCGAGATCGGCACGGCGGGCGGCACGGGCTATGTCATCGAGTATGCGGGCGAGGCGGTCCGGGCCCTGTCCATGGAGGGCCGCATGACCCTCTGCAACCTCACCATCGAGGGCGGCGCCCGCGCCGGCCTGGTGGCGCCGGACGAGACCACCTTTGACTATCTCCGAGGCCGGCCGTCGGCGCCCAAGGGCGGCGCCTGGGATATCGCCCTGGCCAGCTGGAAGACCCTCTTCTCCGATCCCGACGCGGTCTTCGACCGCGAGGTGCGGATCGACGCCTCGGCCATCGCCCCCCTCGTCACCTGGGGCACCAGCCCCGAGGACGTGGTCCCGGTGACGGGCGCCGCGCCCTCGCCCGAGGCCTTCGCCAGCCCGGACAAGCGCGCCTCCGTCGCCCGGGCCCTGGAGTACATGGGCCTGGAGGCCGGCCAGCCCATCGCCTCGGCGAAGATCGACGTGGTCTTCATCGGCTCCTGCACCAACAGCCGGATCGAGGACCTGCGGGTCGCCGCCGACATCGTGCGCGGCCGCACGGTGGCGTCGGGCGTACGGGCCATGGTGGTCCCGGGCTCCGGCCTGGTGAAGGCGCAGGCCGAGGAGGAGGGCCTGGACGAGGTCTTCCGCGCCGCCGGCTTCGACTGGCGCGAGCCCGGCTGCTCCATGTGCCTGGGCATGAACCCCGACCGCCTGGCCCCGGGCGAGCGCTGCGCCTCCACCTCCAACCGCAACTTCGAGGGTCGCCAGGGCCGGGGCGGGCGCACCCACCTGATGAGCCCGGCCATGGCCGCCGCCGCCGCCCTCGTCGGCCACATCGCCGACGTCCGGGACTATCTGAGGTGATCCTCGGCCTCGACCATGTGGTCCTGCCCGTCGACGACGTCGAGGACGCCGCCGCCCGCTATGGCGTCTTCCTGGGGCTCGAGCCCGCCTGGGAGGGCCTTCTCGACGGCGCGGCCGCCAGCCTCTTCGTCCTGGCCAACACCGCCCTTTGCCTGCGGGCCCGCCGGGAGGATGACCCCGGCGAACTGCTGGTCCTGAAGGTCGCCGACCTCGACGCCGCCGTGCGCCTTGCGGGGCGGAGGGGCCTGCCCGCCCTGGGCGAGGAGACCACCTTCGGCGACCGCCGCATGGTGCGCCTCGACCCCGGCGCCGCCGGCGGGATCGCCCTGGCCCTCGTCGCCGGCGATGGCCCCGCCGCGTCCCGGACGGCGGTTTCGGCGGCCGGCGCCGTCGGCGCCCTCGACCACGTGGTCATCCACGCCCGCTCGGCGGACCGGGCCCTGGCCCTCTGGGGCGCCCGCCTCGGCCTCGACCTGAGGCTGGACCGGTCCAACCCCGCCTGGGGCGCCCGGCAGATGTTCTTCGCCTGCGGCGGCCTCGTCATGGAGGTGGTCCTGCGGCTGGGCGAGGCCGAGATCGCCGACCGCCCCGACCGCTTCAGCGGCCTGGCCTGGCGCGCCGGCGACGCCGCCGCGGTGCAGGGACGGCTTTCCGGCCTCGGCTTCAATGTCTCCGAGGTCCGTGACGGCCGCAAGCCGGGCACCCTGATCTTCACCCTCCGCGAGGGCGTGGCCTTCACGCCCACCGTGGTGCTGCAGCAGAACGCCGGAACGGCCGGAGCCGAACCATGAAACCCTTCACCCGCCTCGACGCCCGGGCCGCGCCCCTGCCCCTCGCCAACATCGACACCGACCAGATCATCCCCAAGCAGTTCCTCAAGACCGTGGAGCGCGAGGGCCTGTCGCGCGGCCTCTTCTACGACCTGCGCTTCGATGAAGAGGGCCGTCCGAAGCCGGACTTCGTGCTGAACCGACCCGAATACGCAGGCGTCGGCGTGCTGGTGACGGGCGACAACTTCGGCTGCGGCTCCAGCCGCGAGCACGCCCCCTGGGCCCTGATGGACTTCGGCGTGACCTGCGTCATCGCCCCGTCCTTCGCCGACATCTTCTACAACAACTGCTTCCAGAACGGCCTCTTGCCGGTCGTGCTCAAGCCCGACGAGGTCCAGGACCTGATGGGCGAGTGCCAGGGCGGCAACCACATGATCAGCGTCGACCTCGCCGCCCAGACCGTCACCTCCCCCTCGGGCAAGGTCTTCACCTTCGAGATCGACGCCTCGCGCAAGGCCAAGATGCTGCAGGGCCTGGACGCCATCGGCGAGACCCTCACCGCCGCCCCCGACATCGACGCCTGGGAGGCCCGCCGCGCCCTGACCCATCCCTGGCTCGAGCGGACATGACCCTGATCATCGCCGGCTCCGTGCGCGTCCCGCCTGAGAACCTCGATCGGTTCCGGCCGCACATGAAGGCCATGCTGGAGGCCAGCCGGGCCGAGGACGGGTGCCTGGACTATACCTACGCCGAGGACGTGGCCGAGCCCGGCCGGATCCGGGTGTTCGAGGTCTGGCGTGACGCGGCGGCTCTCGAGGCCCATTTCCAGACCCCGCACATGGCCGAATGGCGCGCTCATTGGCCCAGTTTCGGGGTTTCCGACCGGCGGCTGTTCGCCTACGAGATCGCCTCTCAGCGCCCGCTCTGACGGGTCCGTCCCGCGACCGCTTAAGGGCAGCGATCCGCAGGACAATCCCGTTGCCAGGAAGCGCAAGAGGATCAGTGCGACCTTCAAGGTGATCGATCACAGGGGCGCTGTCAGGCGAGAAGGGCATGTACAGGGGGGGCGGGTGACGGATATTCGTGCCCCTTAGACCTACAAATCGTGGATTCGCCTCAATTCAGCCCTACATCTAGCGGCTAGACACATGCGAGCATAATGAGGCACAATGTGGTCTCGGAATATGTTCCCAAAATGTTCTGGTTAAATCAACCCTTTCTTAATGTTTGTTCGGGCAAAGAATGGTCGGGCTGCGAGGGAGAACATGGCAAAACACATGAATGCGACCGACAATCTAGTCGTTCATGACGTCGCTGCGGCGGCGGCCATGAGCTATGAGCCCGCCAGCGCGCCCACGGTCCCCGGCGATATGGTCCTTAGGAACCCTGCGCCCAATGCCTCACCGACATCTGCGCCGTCCGGCGCGTATCGCGAATATCGGATGGTCCACCCCGGGTAGAGCCTACTCCTCGGGAACAACGTGTTCAGCCCAGCTTACGTGGATGATCTTGCTGAGAGCTCTCAGCGCGACAGGATACCCGCGCCCCTGCGTGAAGTGGCCTACTGTCGGCGGATTGGCTGACTCCAGCAAGGACAGCTGAAACGTCCCCGGATGAATCCCAACCTCAGCAGGCGTCGAAACGTCGCGGAAAAGGCATGGCATCATCGTCGCTCCGGCGGCCCTAAGGCCCAACGCGCGATGGAAACCATTATGCAGGTAACATCTACCGTTGTAACGGACGACGTGCGCTAACGGAAGCTTATGAATGAATTGAATCCCAATCGTTCCAACTCCAACGAATCCTTGAGCTGACACTATGAGGTTTAGACTCCTGGATCGTAGTAACATCGACTGGCCCAACGGACCATTCTGAATCGTGAATGCATCACTCGGGGCCGACAGTGGCAGGCAGATACTGAGCATCTCCGCCATACTGGGCGGGATAGTCAGCCCGTTGCAATGATGACTCGACCGTTCTTTGTCGACCGTCGCTTGGTACGCGAGCAGAGGGTCGATCTCAATAAGACGGAACTCAGCCCCGGGATTGGCGGCGAGATATGGAGAAATCCATGGGAGAGCCGAAAGCTGAGCGATATGGGCATCGTAAGGAGGGGTAAATGTTTGAATTGCAGGCTGTCCAGCATTAAGAAAAGGAGCGCCGAGGGCGGCCGTCGCCCTCTGCCATTCTGCAAGTAGAACCCCCGGATCGGAATTAGTGGGGACGCACACTTCCTGCAAGTGTGCCAAGGCAGTCGCTTGGTCCATGAAGCCCACAAGTGAAATCCCGGAAGTCGGCATGCGGTTCCTAACGATTCGCGAACAAGAAAAGAATTGAAGCAGTATTTGCCCTTCTCTGCCAGTGTCCCTGGTGCCGCTGATTAGCCGGCGGTTCAGGGCCGAATTGGTCGCAAGAGGCGAAGTGCTCGCCGTTTCTGATCCGGCGCCTGTTTTCCTCCCATGCCATCTCTTGTGTGTCGGCGTTAGGGTGGCGCCAAGCGATCCGTTAGTGCATCCCGCTCTCCCCGTGAGGTAGGCGAGAGGAGAAGCTTTACGGCATGTTCGTGTTCGCTTCTGCAGTAGCGCACTCGACTGAATGATTGATCCACTTGGTGAGGAGACGACCCGCGTTCCGCCAGAATGACGCGAGAAGTACGAAGAGCTAGCGTAAGTCACAGGTTCCTGTGAATTGGCCCAACCCATCCGCATGAGTTCGCCGCGTCCATGATGTTCCTGCTACATATCGTCGCTGCTCGGCAGACCCCGCACATGGCCGAATGGCGCGCTCACTGGCCCAATTTCGGGGTTTCCGACCGGCGGCTGTTCGCCTACGAGATCGCCTCTCAGCGCCCGCTCTGACGGGTCCGTCCCGCGAGGGGGCGGGCCTGCAGGGGCTCGGTTCCGATCTGCAGAGGCTTGCCCATGACTGACCTCCTCCTCCTGCCGGGCGACGGCATCGGCCCCGAAGTCACCGCCCAGGCCCGCCGGGTCGCGCAGGCCGTGGCGCCGGACCTGTCCATCGCCGAGGCCCTGTTCGGCGGCTGCAGCTTTGATGCGCATGGGACGCCCCTGACCGACGAGGTGCTGGCCGCGGCCCAGGCGGCCCGGGCCGTGCTGATGGGGGCGGTGGGGGGGCCTCGGTGGGACGGTAAGACGCCCCGCGATCGACGCCCCGAGGCCGGCCTGTTGAACCTGCGGGCCGGCATGAAGGTCTACGCCAACCTCAGGCCCGCCCTCTCCTTCCCCGCCTTGGCCGACGCCTCGAGCCTCAAACGCCACCTGGTGGAGGGGCTGGACCTGATGATCGTCCGTGAACTGACAGGCGGGATCTACTTCGGCTCGCCCCGGTTCATTGAGGACCTTCCCGGCGGCGGCAAGCGCGCCGTCGACACCCAGGTCTACACCACGGCCGAGATCGAGCGGGTGGCCCGGGTGGCCTTCCAGCTGGCCCGGGGCCGGCGCAACCTCGTTCACTCCGCCGAGAAGTCCAACGTCATGGATTCCGGCCTGCTCTGGCGCCAGGTGGTCACGGACCTCCACGCCCGGGAGTTCCCGGACGTCCGGCTGGAGCACATCCTGGCGGACAACGCCGCCATGCAGATCGTCCGCGACCCGCGCCAGTTCGACGTCCTGGTCACCGACAACCTGTTCGGCGACATCCTGGCCGACGCCGCGGCCCAGCTGACGGGGTCCTTGGGCATGCTGCCTTCGGCGGCCCTGGGCGATCCGGGCCGGCCCGGTCTCTACGAGCCCATCCACGGCTCGGCGCCGGACATCGCCGGGCAAGGGATCGCCAATCCCCTGGCCTCCATCCTGTCGCTGGAAATGGCCTTCCGCTGGTCCCTGGGCCGGTCTGAGGCCGCCGACCGCATCCTGGCCGCCGTAGTCCGGGCCCTCGACGACGGGGCCCGCACCCGGGACCTGGGCGGAAGCCTGACCACCGTGCAGATGGGCGATGCGGTGCTCGCCGCCCTCTGATCCGTCAGATCCGGCGGTACTCGATCACCGAGCCGTCCTTGAGGCGACCCTTCAGGCCGGTCCAGACGCCGGCCTTGTCGTACCAGTTGTCGATCTCGGCCTCTCCGCGCAGGGACCAGACCAGAGCCTCGATGGACCGGCCGTCCGCCAGCTGGACCGGCCGAAGACCCTTCGGGGCGGCGGTGATCCGGACAAGGTCGCCTTCCTGCGGATTGAACAGGCGGCCGGTCAGGACCTTCGGGTTCCAGTGGGTGAGGGGCGATGTCCCCGCCGGGGCCATGACCTCTCGCCGGCTGGTGCGGATCAGCACCCCTGAAGGCGTGCGCCGGGCGGAGACCTTGCGGTCGCCGGCGGTGGCGTCGGTCACGGACTCCAGGCTCTCGAAGCGGCCGTCAGCCCAGATCTCCCGCGCCGTGTGCCGGTATCGGTAGACCACCACCGATCCCAGCCGGACGGCCATGTCGATCTCGGTCGAGATGGTGGGGGAATCGGAGTCGCCGGAGAAGGCCATCCGGTGCTCGCCGACGCGCTCCCCGTTCCGGAGGACCGTGAAGGCCAGCCGCCGGTTCGAAGGCGAGGCGGCGAAGAGCGGGGAGGGCGCCGCCACCAGGGCGCCGGCGGCCAGGAGGAAGCGTCGCGTCGGATCGGGGCGCGTCATGCGGAGGCCTCTCGAAGCGGATCGTTCAGGACGTCGGGAGGGTCTTCTAGCGCGCCGGATACGGGGGTCCAGTGAATTTTCCGCAACGCAGCATGGGGCTCGCCTTGCGCCCCGGACGCCCCGGGCGTAGGGGGACCGTCCGTTCTGTGAAGGAGAGACAAAGGTGGGCTATCGCGTCGCCGTCGTCGGGGCCACGGGCAATGTGGGCCGTGAAATGCTGAACATCCTCGAGGAAGTGGAATTCCCTGTGGACGCGATTCACGCGATTGCGAGCCGCAAATCCATCGGCGTCGAGGTCTCCTTCGGCGAGAAGACCCTGAAGTGCCAGGACGTGGAGCAGTTCGACTTTTCCACCGTCGACCTGGTGCTGATGAGCGTGTCCGGCGCCTTCTCCAAGGTCTGGTCGCCGAAGATCGGCGCCGCCGGCCCCATCGTGATCGACAATTCCTCGGCCTGGCGGATGGACCCGGACGTGCCCCTGGTGGTGCCCGAGGTGAACCCCGACGACGTCGAGTGGGCGGACCGCAAGAACATCATCGCCAACCCGAACTGCTCCACCGCCCAGCTGGTGGTGGCCCTGAAGCCCCTCCACGACCGGGCCCGGATCAAGCGCGTCGTGGTCTCGACCTACCAGTCGGTTTCCGGCGCGGGCAAGGAGGGCATGGACGAGCTCTGGGACCAGACCAAGGGCGTCTTCGTCCTGGGCCCGTCGGAGCCCAAGAAGTTCCCCAAGCAGATCGCCTTCAACGTCATCCCCTTCATCGGATCGTTCCGCGACGACGGCTACACCGATGAGGAGGCCAAGATGTGGGACGAGACCCACAAGATGCTGGACCCGGCGATCCAGCTGACGGTCACCTGCGTGCGCGTGCCGGTCTTCGTCGGCCACTCCGAGTCCGTCACGGTCGAGTTCGACAAGCCGATCAGCCC
>JBJTEN010000262.1:0-9505 GCA_046092925.1 Phenylobacterium sp.
GCTCAATGGCCGGACTGACCCGCTGCTCCCCGTCCGAGGCTGGCCGCAGTTCGCCGGGGACCCCTGCTCGCCTCCCTGCCCTTCCTCGCCTACCTCGCCCTTCGGACGCCAGCTCCCGGGCCGCGCCTCGACCGCCGCTGCGGCGGCCAGGGCGAAGGCGGCGAAGACCGTCGCCGGCCAGTGCGCCTGGACCCGGTCATGCAGGCTGTGAAGGGCGAGGTAGGCGAGGACGGGCAGGGAGGCGAGCAGGGGCAGGGAGAGGTCCATCCCGCCCACCCGGCCGCGACTTCGCGCCGCCGCCCACAGTCCCAGGCCCGCCAGCACCGCGATGAGCGGATTGAGCAGGATGAACTGGGTCGTGAGGAACTCGCCGAGGTAGCCCGGGCGGAACTGCGAGGGCTCGACCCGACCGAACTGCTTTTCGAAGGTCAGCCAGCCGTTCGTGGCGTTCCAGGCGAGGTTGGTGGCGAAGACCGCGCCCGCCGTGAGGACGGCCGTCCCGGGCCAGGGGGTGAGCAGCCGCCGGCGGCCTTCCGGGGAGCTCGCCAGCCAGAGGACGACGCCGGGAGCGAGGAAGAGGGCGGAGTACTTGGAGATGCAGGCCAGGCCCGCCGTCAGGCCGGCCAGGGCCCACAGCCGCGGATTTCCGCCCGCCGCGATCCGGCCCAGCACCGAAAGGGTCGCCGCCCAGAAGACGATGGCCGGGGCGTCGGGCGTGGCGAGCAGGCCGCCGGCCCCGATGGTCAGCATGGCGTTGTAGGCGAGGGCGGCGATGAGGGCGGTGCGGGCGCTCCCGCCCAGCCGGCGGGCGAGGTCGGCCGTCAGCCAGGTCGTCGCCGCCGCGCCCAGGACGGGCAGGAGGCGCACGCCCAGGGCGGTATCGCCCGCCAGCAGGGTTCCGAGGCGGATCCACCAGGCGATCATCGGGGGGTGATCGTAGTACCCGAAGTGCAGGTGCTGAGACCAAAGCCGGTAATAGGCCTCGTCCTCGGTCAGGGGGATGGCCGCCGCCGCCCAAAGCCGCGCCGCCGTGAGGACAAGGATGAGCAGCCAGAGGCCGCGGACGGCGTCCAGCCTCATCACCGGGCCCTCACCAGACGGCCTTGGAGGTCGTGACATAGTTCCAGGCCGCGGCGACGACGGCGCCGGCGAGGCCCGCCACCCACCAGGAGGGTCCGCGCTCATAGACCACCGTCGCCACCGCGACATTGGCCGCCAGGGGCACGCTGCAGAGCACGCAGAACTTGATATAGCCCGAGATCAGCTTCAGCCCCTTCAACCGGCGATCCCGGTAGGTGACGGCGTTGTTGATCAGGTAGTTGGAGGTCATGGCGCCCAGGGCCGCCAGGGTCTGGGCCCACGAGAAGCCCAGATGCAGGAGGCTCCGCAGGATGGCCAGGTGCACGAGGACGCCGCTGGCCCCCACCATGGCGAACATCAGGAACCGGGGCGAAATCACATCGCGGCTGAGCTTGGCCACAAGCAGTCCCAGGTACTGGACGACGACGCCATTATCGAGCTTGGAGTCCCCCGCTTCCCTCGCGCGGAAGGTGTAGGGCAGTTCGACAATCCGCATCGGCCGTCCCTGGGAGGCGATGATGTCGAACAGCACCTTGAAGCCTGAGGTCGACAGGCGCGGAGCCACCGTCTCCACCCGGGACCGGCGGACCATGAAGAAACCGCTCATCGGATCGGTGAGATCAGCCTTCAGCACCTGGCGGCCCAGCCAGTTGGCCAGCCGGCTGCCCGCCTCGCGGCGCACGCCGAGGGCGGAGGCGTCGGCGTCCGGCCCTCCGCAGTAGCGGCTTCCCACGGCCAGGTCTGCGCCGTCCTCACGCAGCGCCTTGAGCATCTCCGGCAGCAGCCGTTCATCATGCTGGAGATCGCCGTCCATCACCGCCACGAAGGGCGCCGCGCTCGCCATGATCCCCTCGATCACCGCTCCGGCGAGTCCCCTGCGACCGACCCGGTGCAGGCACTGGACACGACCATCCCGCGCGGCGATGGCCTTGACCTCGGACGCCGTTCCGTCCGGGGAGTCGTCATCGACGAATATGATCTGCCAGCGCCGGTCACCCAGGGCCGCTTCGACCAGGCTGATCAGCTTGCGGACGTTCGCCCGCTCGTTGAAGGTCGGGACGACGACCGTCAGTTCCAGCTCTGGGGCGGCGGATGCGTCTGGCGCGGACGGGTCGGAATCAGGCAATCGACACCCCATGTCTCCGCGTGGTGTACAGGTGGCGTCCTCCCAAGGCCAGAGAGGCGGCCCGGGAGGTTGCGGCAGGAAGGAACGAAGCGCGATGTGGCGTTTGGGAATGGCGCTGGCGTCCGGGTTTGCAGCCCTTGCAATCTCAGCGCCGACGCAGGCTGACAGCGTGGGGCGCCCGCGGCCGGGCTATTGGGAACTGACCAACGTCTTCACGGTCGTGATCACCCAGAAGAAGGTCGAGAGGCGCTGTCTGGTCGCCTCCGAGATCCACAGGTTCATGACCTCGCCGTCGAACCGCCACTATGCGTGCACCTATCCCTCCCGCGCAGTCGGCGACGGGAAGATCCTGCTCAAGGGCAGTTGCGCCACCAAGGAAGGGCAGGTTGCAGACGTCACCGCGAACGGAGGTTACACGCCGGAGACCTTCCGCCTGAAGCTGTCCCTCTCGACCCGGATCGCCGGCATCCCGCTTGCAGGGACGGCCACCACCACCGCCCGCCGCCTGGGCGACGTCTGTCCGGCCGACGCCGCCCGGTCGGATGAGGCCAAGCGGGTCCTCAGGGGCGGGGACACGCCGCCTCAAACTTGAAAGTGACCAGGTTCGCCCTGTCCGGCAGCCTCCTCAGGGGATAGTCTTGATCCATGTCTGAAGTCGAAGCCCGCCTTGTCGCCGCCGGCGTCGTCCTGCCGGCCCCGGTGGCGCCGGTCGCCAACTATGTCCCCTTTGTCCGGAGCGGGGCTCTGGTCCACATCTCCGGCCAGGTCTCCCTCGACGCCTCCGGCGGGGTGAGGGGCGTGGTGGGCGTTGACGTCGACCTGCAGACCGCCCAGGCGGCCGCCCGCCTCTGCGGGATCAACCTCATCGCCCAGATGAAGGCCGCCTGCGAGGGCGACCTCGACCGGCTGGTCCGGGTGGTCAAGCTGGGCGGGTTCGTCCAGGCCGGCCCCGACTTCTTCGACATCCCGAAGGTGGTGAACGGCGCCTCCGACCTGATGGTCCTCGCCTTCGGGGACGCAGGGCGGCACGCCCGCTCGGCGGTCGGCGTCTATCGCCTGCCCCTCAACTTTGCAGTGGAGGTCGACGCCGTGGTGGCGGTCCGATGACCGAGCCGTTCGGAGAGGCCTGGGACCTTCTCTTCGGCCCCGCCATCGCCCACCGCGGGCTCTGGAGCCCTGACGGCCCGCCCGAAAACTCGCTCGGGGCCTTCCAGGCCGCCTGCCAGGCCGGCTACAGCATCGAGCTGGACGTCCACATCACCGCGGACGGCGAGGCGGTGGTCTTCCACGACAACACCCTGAAGCGGATGACGGGCCGTGAGGGCAGGGTCAGGGACCACACCGCCGCCGACCTCGCCGGGATGTCCCTGAAGGGCACGGAAGAGACCCTCCCCACCTTGCTCGAGGCCCTGGCGCTGATCGGGCATCGGGCCATGGTTCACGTCGAGCTCAAGACCCCCTTCGGCGAAGTCGGTCCCCTTGAGCAGAGGGTCCACGAAATCCTCATGGATCACGCCGGCCCGACCTGCGTGATCGGCTTCAATCCCTACAGCCACGCCTGGTTCGCTGACCGCTTCCCTGGCGTGCTGCGTGGCCTGGACAGCTATCGCTGGAACGATGAGTCCACCCACATCTCTCCCGAGCAGCGCAAGGCTTTTGCGCGGCTCGAGTATGTCGCCATCGCCCGCCCGCACTTCCTCGCCATGAGCCTCGACACGGTGGCCAACGCCGAGGTTGCGGCCCATCGCAAGTCCGGCATGCCGGTCATGGCCTGGACGGCGCGCACGCCCGAGCAGGCCGAGGCGGCCCGCCCGCACTGCGACAACATCATCTTCGAGGGCTTCCGCGCGTGAAGCTGAAGGCTGCGGTGCGCATCAGCCGCCGCATCGCCGAGATCGGCAGGGCGGACTGGGACGCCTGTGCGTCGCGAGAGGATACTGCATTCAACCCCTTTATCTCTTTCGATTTTCTCGACTGTGTTGAAGAGGCTGGATGCGCCGTCGAGTCCCAGGGGTGGGGGCCGCAGCACCTGGCTGTCGAGGACGAGGCGGGCCGTGTCGCCGCTGTCATGCCCCTCTATCTGAAGGCGCACAGCCAGGGCGAATACATCTTCGACCATGCCTGGGCCGACGCCTACGAGCGCGCCGGGGGGCGGTACTATCCCAAGCTGCTCAGCGCCGCGCCCTTCACGCCCGCCACCGGCCCGCGCCTGCTGGTTCGTCCGGATGTCGATCCCGACGAAGGCCGCCGGGCCCTGCTCGGCGGCGCCCTGACCGTCTGCGAGCGCTACGGGGCTTCGGGCGTCCATGTGAACTTCCCGACCCGCGAGGAATGGACCTGGCTGGGCGGCGCTGGCATGGCCCTCCGAGAGGGCCAGCAGTACCACTGGCTCAACCGGGGCTATGCGACCTTCGACGACTTCCTCGCCGATCTCTCCTCGGGGCGGCGCAAGACCATCCGGCGTGAGCGGCGCGACGCCGTGCAGGGCCTGGAGATCCACTGCCTGACCGGCTCTGACCTGACGGAGGAGCATTGGGACGCCTTTTACAGGTTCTATGTCGACACCGGCTCGCGCAAGTGGGGCCGGCCCTACCTCAATCGCCTCTTCTTCTCCCTGCTGGGCGAGCGCATGGCCGACCGGGTCCTCCTGGTCATGGCTCGGCGGAACGGACGCTGGATCGCCGGCGCCCTCAACCTGATCGGTGGCGACTGCCTGTTCGGGCGCAACTGGGGCTGCATCGAGGACGTGCCCTTCCTGCACTTCGAGCTCTGCTACTATCAGGCCATTGAGTGGGCCATCGGCCGGGGGCTCGCCCGGGTCGAGGCGGGCGCCCAGGGCCAGCACAAGATCGCCCGAGGCTACCTTCCCGCGCCGGTCTACTCCGCCCACTTCATCGCCGACCCCGCCCTCCGCGGGCCGGTTGAGGACTACCTCCGGCGCGAGATGCAGGCCGTCGAGGAGGAGATGGAGTGGCTGTCCGAGGCCTACTCTCCCTTCCGCCAGTCGGGAGACGCCTGAGGCCGGGCGTGCTATCCAGCGGCCGACAGACAGGGAGACCGCCATGAGCCTCGACGGCGCCTATGATCCGGGGAACATCTTCGCGAAGATCCTGCGAGGCGAGGCGCCCTGCGCCCGGGTTTTCGAGGACGAGCACGCCTTCGCCTTCATGGACGTCTTCCCCCAAAGCCGGGGGCACACCCTGGTCATTCCCAAGCATTCCGAGGCTCGAAACCTCCTAGAGGAAGATCCGGCGCGCCTCGCGCCGCTGATCCTGGCCGTGCAGCGGGTCGCCAGGGCCGTGCGGGCGGCCCTGTCGCCGGACGGCCTGGTCGTCACCCAGTTCAACGGGGCGCCGGCCGGGCAGACGGTCTACCACCTGCACTTCCACGTCATCCCGCGCTGGGAAGGGATTGCCCTGGGCCGTCACGCCGCCGGCGGCATGGCCGACCCGGGCGAGCTGGCCGAGCTCGCCCGCCAGATCGCCTCGAAGATCAGCTGACCGCCTTCTTTTGGAATGAGAGAGCGCTCAATTGCTCCCCTGCGGGGGAGCTCCGGGCGTAGCCCGGTGAGGGGGCTTGCTGAGGAGCCGTTGACCCCTTCGCCACGCTGCGCGATGCACCTGCCCTTGGGGAGGAATCAGAAAGCCATTCCGCGCCCGAGGGAGAGTTCCGGGCGAAGCCCCGTCAGGGGCCGCAGGCCCTTCGCGCCCGGCGCCCTGCCGGTCAGTCCGCGAGTTCCGGCGCGGGGGAATGCCCCTTGCCGGGAGACTCGATCACCGGAGCGCCGCTCTCGCGCTTGTCGCCTTCGATGTCGAAGGCCATCTTGCCTTCGGACAGGATCACCTTGACGTGTCCGCCACGGGTCAGGCGCCCGAAGAGGATCTCGTCGGCGAGGGGCTTCTTGATGTGCTCCTGGATCACGCGGCCCAGGGGGCGGGCCCCGTAAAGCTCGTCGAAGCCGTTTTTGGCCAGCCAGTCCGCCGCCTCGTCGGTGATCTCGATCGTGACGTTCCGATCCGCCAGCTGGCCCTCCAGCTGCAGGACGAACTTGATCACCACCTGGCGTATGATCTCCGGGGTCAGCGGCCGGAACGGAACGATGGCGTCCAGCCGGTTCCGGAACTCGGGGGTGAACAGGCGCTTGAGCGCTTCCTCGACTTCGCCCTCCTGCTTGCCGCGGCCAAAGCCGATGGCGTTGCGCTGGGCGTCGGAGGCCCCTGCATTGGTGGTCATGATCAGGACCACGTTGCGGAAGTCGACCTTCTTGCCATTGGCGTCGGTCAGCACCCCGTGGTCCATGACCTGGAGCAGGATGTTGAATACGTCCGGATGGGCCTTCTCGATCTCGTCCAGCAGGACCACGCAATGCGGGTGCTGGTCGACGGCGTCGGTCAGGAGCCCGCCCTGGTCAAACCCGACATACCCGGGGGGCGCCCCGATCAGCCGGCTGACCGTGTGGCGCTCCATGTACTCGCTCATGTCGAAACGCAGGAGCTCGATCCCGAGGGTCGAGGACAGCTGGCGAGCGGTTTCGGTCTTGCCGGTGCCGGTCGGGCCGGAGAACAGGTAGCAACCGATCGGCTTGGCCGGATCGCGCAGGCCTGCGCGCGCCATCTTCATGGCGGCCGAAAGCTGCTCGATGGCCTCGTCCTGGCCGTAGACGGTCCGCTTCAGGTCGGCTTCCAGCTGCAGAAGGGCCTCGGTGTCGGACTTGGAAACCGACTTGGGCGGGATGCGCGCGATCTTGGCCACCACGGCCTCGACCTCCTTCACCCCGATCACCTTCCTCCGCCGGCTTTCGGGCAGGAGCATCTGGCTCGCGCCGGCCTCGTCGATGATGTCGATGGCCTTGTCCGGCAGCTTGCGGTCGGAGATGTACCGGGCCGAAAGCTCCACCGCCGACTTCAGGGCGTCGTTGGTGTAGCGGAGCTTGTGGAACTCCTCGTAGTAGGTCTTCAGCCCCTTCAGGATCTTGATCGAGTCCTCGATGGTCGGCTCGTTCACATCGATCTTCTGGAAGCGGCGAACCAGGGCCCGGTCCTTCTCGAAGTGCTGGCGGAACTCCTTGTAGGTCGTCGAGCCCATGCACCGCAGGGAGCCTGAGGCCAGGGCCGGCTTCAGGAGGTTCGAGGCGTCCATGGCCCCGCCCGAGGTGGCGCCGGCGCCGATCACCGTGTGGATCTCGTCGATGAACAGGATGGCGTCGGGATGGTTCTCCAGCTCCTTGACCACCTGCTTGACCCGCTCCTCGAAGTCGCCGCGATAGCGGGTTCCCGCCAGCAGGGCGCCCATGTCGAGGGAGAAGATGGTCGAGCCGGCCAGGACCTCCGGCACCTGCTTGTTGATGATCTTGCGGGCCAGGCCCTCGGCGATGGCGGTCTTGCCGACGCCCGGGTCGCCCACCAGCAGGGGGTTGTTCTTGGTCCGGCGGCACAGGATCTGGATGCAGCGCTCCACCTCGGCCGAGCGGCCGATGAGGGGGTCGACCTTGCCCTGCTTGGCCTTCTCGTTGAGGTTCACGCAGTAGGCGTCCAGGGCCTCGCCGCCGGTCTTCACCGCCGCCTTTTCCTCGTCTTCCGAGCCCTTGACCGGCTTGGCCTCGCTGGCGCCGGCCTTCTTGGCGATGCCGTGGGCGATGTAGTTGACCGCGTCATAGCGGGTCATTTCCTGTTCTTGCAGGAAGTAGGCGGCGTGGCTCTCGCGCTCGGAGAAGATGGCCACCAGCACGTTGGCGCCGGTCACCTCCTCGCGGCCGGAGGACTGGACGTGGATCACCGCGCGCTGGATCACCCGCTGGAAGCTGGGCGTCGGCTTGGCGTCCTCGCCATCATCGACCACCAGGGACTTGAGCTCGTTGTCGACATAGTTGGTGAGGGTGGTCTTCAGGACATCGAGGTCGACGTCGCAGGCCTTCATCACCCCGACGGAGTCCTCGTCCTCGGTCAGGGACAGGAGCAGGTGCTCCAGGGTCGCGTATTCATGCTTCCGCTGGTTGGCGTAGGCGACGGCCCTGTGCAGGGACTCTTCGAGCTGGCGCGAGAATGACGGCACGGTCGCTAGTCCTTTTCCATGGTGCACTGCAGGGGGTGCTGGTGACGGCGGGCGGTGTCGATCACCTGCGCCACCTTGGTTTCGGCGACTTCATAGGTATACACGCCGCAGACTCCGACGCCCGTCTGATGGACGTGCAGCATGATCCGCGTCGCCTCTTCGCGCGACTTATGGAAGTACTGCTCCAGGACGTAGACCACGAACTCCATCGGCGTGTAGTCGTCGTTCAGGATCAGGACCCGGTACATCGACGGCCGCTGGGTGCGTGTCTTGGTCTGGGTGATCACCGCAGAGCGATCGCCCGTCCCCTGATCCCCCTGCTTACGCTCGGCCATCCCTGTCCACTCCTCGGGCGCCCACAGACGGCGTCCTCCAGAGTCCGATTAGATATGCCAACCCCTCAGGAATGAAAGAGGCTTCACAGGGCCGCGCGGCCCGGCGCAGGCCGGCGCCCGGGTTTTCCACACCTGCGTCGGGGTTGGAACGGCGTTACGTCACTCCCGACCGGGGCGTCGACGGGTCGCAAGATCTCGGCCGGATCCGAGGACCGAAGGGCCGAATCGCGCCCGGATCGCGTCCGCCGCGCGTTCCGCCGCCAGGGCGCGGGGGTCGTCGGCTGCAAAGAGGTCTGCAGACCCGGCGGAGTCCGAGAGGTCCGACAGGCCCACTCCGATGAGACGAAAGGCCCGCCCGGCGCCCGTCGCCAGCTCTGCGGCCAGGAGCGTCCGGGTCGCTGAGATCAAGGTTCGCGCAGTTTGCGTGGGCGCCTCCAGGGTGCGTCGTCGGGTCAGGATCCGGAAGTCCGTTCCCTTGAGCTTCAGGGTGGCGACACGGCCCGCCTGGCCCGCCGCGCGCGCCTGCCGCGCCACCCGCTCGGCAAGGCGGACCAGATGGCCGTCGAGGTCCTCCGATGTGCGCAGGTCGAACTCGAAAGTGGTCTCCGCGCTGATCGACTTGCGCGCCTGTCCGGGGTTGACGCTGCGGGCGTCCTGGCCCCGGGCCATGGCGTGGAGGCGCAGGCCGAACTCCCCGAATCGTGCGGCGAGGGTGCGGATGTCGGCGCGGGCGAGCTGGCCGATCCGCTCGAACCCGGCCCGCTCCCGGCTCCGCGCCATGACCGGCCCCACCCCCGGAAGCAGCTTGACCGGCCGCCCGGCCATGCCGATGTTCAAGGCCCTGGCCGCCTGCCCCCAGGCGGTGGTCCTGCCGCCGGACTTCCCGCGCTACCGGGCGGAGAGCCGTCGCCTC